>NZ_JARPZC010000001.1:0-303589 GCF_031927985.1 Enterococcus dongliensis | reverse complement strand
TCGAACACAGAAGTTAAGCTTCTTAGCGCCGATTGTAGTGAGGGGTTGCCCCTTGTGAGATTAGGACGTCGCCACGCGAACTTATGGAGGTTTAGCTCAGCTGGGAGAGCATCTGCCTTACAAGCAGAGGGTCAGCGGTTCGATCCCGTTAACCTCCATTTGAGCCGTTAGCTCAGTTGGTAGAGCATCTGACTTTTAATCAGAGGGTCACTGGTTCGAGCCCAGTACGGCTCATAAGCATATGCGGGTGTGGCGGAATTGGCAGACGCACTAGATTTAGGATCTAGCGCCTAACGGCGTGGGGGTTCAAGTCCCTTCACCCGCATTTTATTTTTTTGTAGTTGCCGGCTTAGCTCAGTTGGTAGAGCATCTGATTTGTAATCAGAGGGTCGAGGGTTCAAATCCTTTAGCCGGCATCATGCGGAAATAGCTCAGTGGTAGAGCACCACCTTGCCAAGGTGGGGGTCGCGGGTTCGAACCCCGTTTTCCGCTTTCCTGAAGACCAGGGGAAAACGCCGGGGTGGCGGAACTGGCAGACGCACAGGACTTAAAATCCTGCGGTGAGTGATCACCGTACCGGTTCGATTCCGGTCCTCGGCATTAATAGAATAAACGCACCCGTAGCTCAATTGGATAGAGTACTTGACTACGAATCAAGGGGTTAGAGGTTCGAGTCCTCTCGGGTGCATTTCGGGAAGTAGCTCAGCTTGGTAGAGTACTTGGTTTGGGACCAAGGTGTCGCAGGTTCGAATCCTGTCTTCCCGATAGTAACAAATTATGGGGCCTTAGCTCAGCTGGGAGAGCGCCTGCTTTGCACGCAGGAGGTCAGCGGTTCGATCCCGCTAGGCTCCATTTTTGTTAATAACGCGGTGTAGCTCAGCTGGCTAGAGCGTCCGGTTCATACCCGGGAGGTCGGGGGTTCGATCCCCTCCGCCGCGATTTTATTCGAGCCAGGACCTTTAGCTCAGTTGGTTAGAGCAGACGGCTCATAACCGTCCGGTCGTAGGTTCGAGTCCTACAAGGTCCATAGTGACTCTTTTGTGGAGGATTACCCAAGTCCGGCTGAAGGGAACGGTCTTGAAAACCGTCAGGCGGGTAAAACCGTGCAAGGGTTCGAATCCCTTATCCTCCTTTTTAATACTATTATCGCGGGATGGAGCAGTCTGGTAGCTCGTCGGGCTCATAACCCGAAGGTCGTAGGTTCAAATCCTGCTCCCGCAATTAAAAACTAAAAATACGGTTCCGTGGTGTAGGGGTTAACATGCCTGCCTGTCACGCAGGAGATCGCGGGTTCAAATCCCGTCGGGACCGCCATGCGGGTGTAGTTTAGTGGTAAAACCACAGCCTTCCAAGCTGTTGTCGCGAGTTCGATTCTCGTCACCCGCTTTAGTTTTTATGAAGGGCCTATAGCTCAGCTGGTTAGAGCGCACGCCTGATAAGCGTGAGGTCGATGGTTCGAGTCCATTTAGGCCCATTAAAATTATGGCCCGTTGGTCAAGCGGTTAAGACACCGCCCTTTCACGGCGGTAACACGGGTTCGAGTCCCGTACGGGTCATTAATTTTTATTTGGAGGATTACCCAAGTCCGGCTGAAGGGAACGGTCTTGAAAACCGTCAGGCGGGTAAAACCGTGCAAGGGTTCGAATCCCTTATCCTCCTTTTTAATACTATTATCGCGGGATGGAGCAGTCTGGTAGCTCGTCGGGCTCATAACCCGAAGGTCGTAGGTTCAAATCCTGCTCCCGCAATTAAAAACTAAAAATACGGTTCCGTGGTGTAGGGGTTAACATGCCTGCCTGTCACGCAGGAGATCGCGGGTTCAAATCCCGTCGGGACCGTTTCTGGCTCGGTAGCTCAGTTGGTAGAGCAATGGATTGAAGCTCCATGTGTCGGCAGTTCGATTCTGTCCCGCGCCATCAGATTTGCGGGTGTAGTTTAGTGGTAAAACCACAGCCTTCCAAGCTGTTGTCGCGAGTTCGATTCTCGTCACCCGCTTTTAGTTTTTATGAAGGGCCTATAGCTCAGCTGGTTAGAGCGCACGCCTGATAAGCGTGAGGTCGATGGTTCGAGTCCATTTAGGCCCATTAAAAATCTTTTTGGTTTTTGGGGAAGTACTCAAGTGGCTGAAGAGGCGCCCCTGCTAAGGGTGTAGGTCGGGAAACCGGCGCGAGGGTTCAAATCCCTCCTTCTCCGTTTTTATTGTTTAGGCCCGTTGGTCAAGCGGTTAAGACACCGCCCTTTCACGGCGGTAACACGGGTTCGAGTCCCGTACGGGTCATCCTGAGACGTTTTTAACGTCTCTTTTTTTGTTTTTAAACTGATTTTTTGCAAATTTCTGATTTTGTAGGGAAATTTATTAGTGACAGGTGCTATTTTTCTGTTATAATCGAGTCGTTGCAAGTTCCCGATAGGCTCTGGAAAGGCCCAGAGATTCCTTGTAACCGAATAAAAATTAGGGGGAATATTTATAATGGAAGAACGTCGTTTATTTACATCTGAATCTGTTTCGGAAGGACATCCAGATAAGGTTGCTGATCAAATCAGTGATGCGATTTTGGATGCAATTTTAGAAAAGGATCCAAAAGCCAGAGTTGCATGTGAGACATCTGTTACGACTGGACTTGTTTTAGTTTTTGGTGAGATCTCTACTTCAGCATATGTAGATATCCAAAAAGTTGTGCGCAAAACAATCAAACGGATTGGCTATACAGAATCAAAATTTGGTTTTGATGGCGATAACGTGGCTGTTTTAGTCGCAATCGATGAACAATCACCTGATATTGCTCAAGGAGTGGATGATGCCTTAGAAACGCGAGGCAATGAGGACTCATTTGATGATATTGGTGCTGGAGACCAAGGTCTTATGTTTGGTTTTGCAGTAAATGAAACACCTGAATTGATGCCGTTACCTATTTCTTTAAGTCATCATTTAGTTAAACGTTTAGCTGATTTACGTAAATCAGGAGAAGTTGCTTACTTAGGACCAGATGCAAAATCTCAAGTTACTGTTGAATACGATGAAAATGGCAAACCATTACGTGTGGATACAGTTGTTATCAGTACTCAGCATAGTGATCAAGTTGAAAATGAAACGATTCAAAAAGATGTCATGGAAAAAGTAATCAGACACGAAATTCCTGCTGAATTATTAGATGAGAAGACAAAATACTTTATCAATCCAACGGGACGCTTTGTGATTGGCGGACCTCAAGGGGATGCTGGTTTGACTGGACGGAAAATCATCGTTGATACTTACGGAGGTTATTCTCGTCACGGCGGTGGTGCTTTTTCTGGTAAAGATGCGACAAAAGTTGACCGTTCAGCTTCTTATGCTGCTCGATACATCGCTAAAAATATCGTTGCTGCAGGCTTAGCCGAAAAAGTGGAAGTTCAATTAGCTTATGCGATTGGTGTGGCTCAACCAGTTTCTATTTCGGTCAATACGTTTGGTACAGCAAAAGTTTCTGAAGAAGCATTAATTGGTGCTATTCGTGAAAACTTTGATCTGCGTCCAGCCGGTATTATTGAGATGCTTGACTTGTTACGTCCAATTTACAGTGATACAGCTGCTTATGGCCATTTTGGTCGAACGGATGTGGACTTACCTTGGGAACATACAGATAAAGTCGCTGCATTGAAAGCAAGTTTGAATTTAGGATAAATCGTACAGACATAAATTATTTATGGAGTTCACGAGGCGGTTTCCATTGACTGTTGATCAATGGAACTGTCTCTTTTTTTGTTTATAGATTAAGAAATGAATTTGGAGGGAAAAATGAAAAGAAAAACAAATGTGAAGATTGTGACTGTAGGAATTTTTATTGCGACATTTATGTCTGCAATTGAAGGGACCATCGTGACAACTGCGATGCCAACGATTGTTGGTAGTTTACATGGAATAGAAATCATGAATTGGGTCTTCTCGATCTATTTATTGACAAATGCTATGATTACACCAATTTACGGAAAATTAGCTGATAAAATCGGAAGAAAGCCAATCTTTATCGTGGGAATCTTGCTATTTGTATTAGGTTCTGCATTGTGTGGGATGTCAAATGAGATGCTGACTTTGATCATCGCACGTGCGATCCAAGGAATCGGTGCTGGAGCAATCATGCCAGTATCATTAACAATCATTGCTGATTTGTATGATCTTGAAAAACGAGCGAAAGTTTTAGGACTAACAAGTGCCGCATGGGGAATCGCCAGTGTTTTTGGTCCTTTGGCTGGTGGATTGATTGTAGATACAGTAGGTTGGCATTGGATCTTCTTTATCAATGTCCCAATCGGCATAGGGTTGATTGCTCTATTGCAATATTTTTTTATAGAAGAGAAAAAGCAACATCAGGCTAAAAAGATGGATATGCTAGGCAGTTTATTTCTAATGATGACATTGCTGAGTCTCTTGTTAGGTTTTCAGTTACTAGGTGATGAAGGGATTTCACTAGCAGTAGTGGCTTTATTTGTTGCAAGTATTCTTGCATTGCTCTTTTTTATTCAAACAGAAAAGAAAGCAGAAGATCCAGTAATCAATTTGCAATTGTTCAGTAATCAGACTTTTGCTAGTGTGAATATCGTAGCGGCATTGATTAGTGGTTTTTTGATGGGATTAGATGTCTACATCCCGATGTGGATGCAAGGTGTTCTTGGCAAACCGGCTGGATTAGGTGGTTTGGTATTAGCGCCTATGTCGATCATTTGGATGTATGGGTCATTTTTATCAGGCAAATTATTACGTAAATATTCAGTTCGATCGATTCTTATTATGGGGCTGACGATTATTTTATTTGGTGGAGGGACTTTATTGGCGTTGCCGCAGCAAAGTCCATTTTGGCTGTTCTTCATCATTACAGGTGTTTTAGGTGTCGGTTATGGCTTATCGGTCACAACGACAACTGTTGAAGCACAAGCTAGTGTACCAAAAGAAGAAATCGGAGTGGCAACATCTTTCAATACGTTGTCACGGACGATCGGTCAGACAGTGATGGTTGCACTTTTCGGAATTATTTTAAATGTTGCAAATAATCATCAATTAGTAAAGGCAAAAATCACTGATCTAGATAGTATGAATCGTTTGATCAATCCTCACACCGCTTTGCAGATTGAGGTAGGATTGCGGATGAAATTACATAAGATTCTCTTTAATAGCCTGCATTGGGTGTATCTAGCGGGACTAATGCTGATTATTGTTGCATTGATTTTTAGTTTTATGGTTGGGAAATCGACTAAACATGGTAAACTAAATGAAGAATAAATGAACTGGAGGCTTTAACTGAATGGCTTTTTTACAGGTGAATGTCTATTCAAATGTGTTACAAATGGAAGTAATGGTAAATGTAATCTTGCCACAAACGACGCATAAAAAAATCGGAACCGAATCAACAGGCGTGACTGAAGACGTGACTGTGTTGTATTTATTGCATGGCATGGGAGGAAATCATAGTGTTTGGGAGCGGCGAACGTCGATTGAACGTTATGTTGCAGAGTATCAGATGGCGGTAGTGATGCCGTCAACCGATCTTGGCTTTTACACAGATACGACATATGACATGAATTATTGGACCTTCGTATCTGAAGAACTCCCTACGATTGTTCATGAACTTTTTCCTCAGATTACTTATAAACGTGAAAAGACGTTTGCGGCTGGCTTATCAATGGGCGGTTATGGTGCGTTGAAATTAGGTCTGGCAAAACCTGAAAACTTTGCGGCTGTGGCTTCCTTATCTGGAGCTGTTGTTCTGACAGATGTGGAAAGTTTGCTGTCGATACGTAATGAAGCATACTGGCAAGGAATATTTGGCCCGTTGGACCGCGTTCAAGGTTCGAAAAATGATCCATTGTACTTATTAGAAAAATTAGTGGATAGTAAAAAAACTGCACCACGTTTTTTCTTAGCTTGTGGAACAGAAGATGATCTGTATCCGGCTAGTCAGTACATGGCACATCAGTTAGAACAAAAGAATTTAGCTGTGACGTTTGAAGACGGACCGGGGAAACACGATTGGGTATTCTGGGATACTTGGATAAAACGTGTGCTAGAATGGTTCAATGAAAAGCACGACTGATTAATCAGTCGCACTTTTTTTCTACGCATAATAAAATAGGTGGATTGTTTTTTTGGTTGATGAATTGGTAGGTTAAGACCGTAAATTGTTCCTGCGACAAGTTTTGACAAAAATGTAAGACTTCATTTTTCTCGGTCTCACCACCAGCATGTCCATAATAGATCACGACAATCATTCGTCCGCCGACAGTCAAACGTTTTAAGATAGCTTGCATGGCTTGTTTAGTTGTTTCAGGCAAGGTAATGATTTGCTTGTCACTATTTGGTAAATAGCCTAGATTAAAAATCGCTGCTTGAATAGACTGATGTTTCGAAATATTTTCGTCGATTGTTTCATGACCTGCAAGGTATAAGGAGGTATGATCAATGAGATTTCCTAATTTTTGGCGTGTTTTTGTAAGTGCTTGTTCTTGGATATCGAAAGCATAAACATGACCGGTTGATCCAACTAGTTCAGCCAAAAATAAAGTGTCATTGCCGTTGCCCATCGTAGCGTCGATGACGTGATCTCCGCTAGTCACTACTTCGTTTAATAATTGGTGGCTAAAGTGTAAGGCTGTCAGCAACATGGTTAAAATCCTTTCTCAAAGCGAATTTTCCTTGATAAGAATCCCGGTGGAGTAATTCTTGATCGATCGCATTCAAGACTTCCCATTTTTTCAAGCTCCACATAGGTCCAATTAATGAGTCTCGCGGGGCATCTCCTGTTAGTCGATGGATGATGATGTCTTGTGGGATCATTTCTAATTGATCACAGATGACGGTAACATAATCTTTCTGACTCATTAATTGCAGATTTCCTTCGGCGTAATCACGCAACATTTTTGTGTTTCGCATCAAATGGAGTAAATGCAATTTGATTCCTTGGATATCAGAATCTAGGATTGTTCGGCGTACGTTTTCTCGCATCATCTCCAAAGACTCGCCAGGCAACCCATTAATTAAATGTGTACAAACTTGGATATTGTGTTTACGTAATCGTGCGACGGCGTCAACATATGTCGGATAATCGTGGGCACGATTGATTCGATCGCTCGTAGTTTCGTATGTCGTTTGTAATCCCAATTCTACCCAGAGATACAACCGCTGATTAAGTTCAGCTAGATACGCTACGACTTCGGGTGGCAAACAATCTGGTCGGGTACCAATGGATAGACCTACTACTCCCGGCAGATTGACAACTTGTTCAAACCGCTCGCGGATGATTTCTATCGGTGCATGAGTATTGGTGAAATTTTGAAAATAGACAATGTATTGTTCTACATGAGGCCATTTTTGATGCATCATATCTATCTCTTTGTGAAATTGCTGAGGCAGTGGATCACTTGGGGCGACGATCATATCACCAGAACCTGAGACACTGCAAAAGGTACAGCCGCCGTGAGCAACGGTGCCATCTCGATTGGGACAATCAAAACCGCCATCGATAGGCACTTTAAAAATCTTTCCGCCAAATTGTTGACGCAGCGCGTAATTCCATGAATGGTAGCGCTTGGTACTATCATCACTATATTGAAAGGTCATCGTTTTCTCCTAATCGCTTTTAGATCATAAGCTAATTTTTTCTGTTTGTAATAAGGATAAGTGAACAACAGCCAGCTGCTGCCCAAAAGTGCTCCGCCAAGAACGTCACTTGGATAATGGACACCGAGATAGATTCGGCTGACGATAATGCTAAAAATCAATAGCCCTGCGATACATTGAGCGATCCAACGAGGTGTTCTTTCTTTGAAGAACAATGCCATCACACAAATCAAAGTGCCGTATAATAAAGTGCTGGCTGTCGCATGGCCGCTAGGAAAACTAAAACTGTGTTCAGTCACCATATGAGGCAAAAGAGTCGGCCGTGCTCGTTGAAAGAATAATTTTAATAAGTGATTACCGATGCCGCTGATCAAAGCCATCGTGATGGCTAACCATAAGGCAGTTATTTTTTGCTTATTAAAATAGAACAAGCCGATAAAGACTACCGATAAAAGGGTGATCGTTGTTGGATTGGCAAATTTCGTCACCCATAAAAAATAACCATTCATTTGCGGATAGAGGCGATGGACTGCCTGAATGATCCCGCGATCGAAACTGGTTAGTGTTTCGGGATAAAAGCGGACAATATAACACAATGCTGCAAAAAAGAGCAAAGTGAAACTGCCGATCAATTGATAGAGTGCTTTATTTTTCATGGTTTTGTCTGATTCATCCTTTCTAAACAAAAGTATTATATCATGTTTCAACGAGGGGACAATTTTTTCCAAGATTTCTTAAAGGGAATTCAATTGAATATTATTTTAGAATCTGCTAAGATAAAACTACTTTGAATATTGTTGCTTGGAAGAGGAGTAGTAGAAACGAACGCATTTTAGAGAGCGCACGGTGCTGAGAGTGTGTATGCAAGACATTCGAACTTACCTTGGAGCATGATCGATTAGATCCGGTTAGGGACCGTTATTTCTTTTGAGGTCTGTTTTCTGACAGATAAAAATAGGTGGTACCACGTTTATTACGTCCTATGGAAGTTTCTTTGAGCTTTCGTAGGACTTTTTTTGCTAGGTCCGTTCCACGCGAACTTTTTTAAGTAGTAAAGTTGGGTGTGTGATGGAATCAAGACCGTTTTTCCTAGTTTGGAAAATGATTTTTGGAACCTGGATTAGCTATTAATTGTATGTAATGTTATCAAAAATAAGTTTATCTAAGTAGGAGGAGCAACATGAGTTACGATCACAAAGCGATTGAAAAAAAATGGCAAAAATATTGGGCAAAACATAATGTTTTCAATACCCAAGACGATCCTGAAAAACCAAAATTTTATGCATTAGATATGTTTCCTTATCCGTCTGGTCAAGGACTGCACGTAGGACATCCAGAAGGTTATACCGCAACTGATGCGATTTCACGGATGAAACGTGCCCAAGGATACAATGTGCTGCATCCAATGGGCTGGGATGCTTTCGGTCTACCTGCAGAGCAATATGCCTTAGATACCGGAAATGATCCGGCAGAATTCACAAAGAAAAATATTGAAACTTTTAAACGTCAAATCAATTCATTGGGTTTTAGCTATGATTGGAATCGTGAATTAAATACTACCGATCCTGAATATTATAAATGGACACAATGGATCTTTGAACGGATGTATGAAAAGGGATTGGCCTATGAAGCTGAAGTGCCTGTTAACTGGGTCCCTGAACTTGGGACAGTCATTTCAAATGAAGAAGTAATCGACGGAAAAAGTGAACGGGGCGGCTACGATGTGATTCGGAAACCAATGCGTCAATGGATGCTAAAAATCACTGCTTATGCGGATCGTTTATTAGATGACTTAGATACCGTTGACTGGCCAGAAAGCATCAAAGAGATGCAACGGAATTGGATCGGACGTTCAGTAGGAGCAAATGTCAGCTTTAAAGTAGAAGACAGCGAGGAAACCTTCACCGTATTTACAACACGGCCAGATACCTTATTCGGTGCAACTTATGCAGTTTTAGCACCAGAATTAGACTTAGTTCAAAAAATCACTACGCCTGAGCAAAAGACGGCTGTAGATGCGTATATCGAAGCAGCATCGAAAAAATCTGAATTGAACCGAACAGATTTGGCAAAAGAAAAGACTGGCGTCTTTACCGGAGCTTATGCAATCAATCCTGCTAATGGGGAAAAAATGCCGATCTGGATCGGAGATTACGTCTTAGCTTCTTATGGAACTGGAGCGATTATGGCTGTTCCAGCACACGATGAACGTGACTATGAATTTGCTACAACCTTTGGTTTGCCGATCATCCCGGTACTTGAAGGCGGCGACATAGAAAAAGAAGCCTTCACTGGCGATAGTGCCCACATCAATTCTGAATTTTTAGATGGATTGAACAAACAAGATGCGATTGATAAAATGGTGGCTTGGTTAGAAGAACATGGCTGCGGCAAAAAAGAAATCAGTTATCGTTTGCGTGACTGGTTGTTCTCACGTCAACGTTATTGGGGTGAACCAATCCCAGTCATCCACTGGGAAGATGGGACGACGGGCTTAGTTCCTGATTATGAATTACCATTAGAATTACCAAAAACAACGGATATCAAACCAAGTGGGACAGGAGAATCACCATTAGCTAACATCGATGATTGGGTCAACGTGATTGATCCAATTACAGGTAAAAAAGGTCGTCGCGAAACGAATACGATGCCACAATGGGCCGGCAGTTCATGGTATTATCTACGCTTTATTGATCCGCATAATAAAGAATCATTGGCTGATTATGATAAATTAGAACGCTGGCTGCCAGTAGATTTATATATCGGTGGAGCAGAACACGCAGTATTGCATTTACTGTATGTACGTTTCTGGCATAAATTTTTATATGATATCGGTGTCGTTCCAACGAATGAACCTTTCCAAAAATTATACAATCAAGGCATGATTTTAGGTCAAAGTTTCCGAGACAGTCGAGGAGCATTGGTTCCAACCAATCGAGTAGAAAAACGCGATGGTAAATGGTTCAGTCTTGATACTGGCGAAGAATTGGAAGAAGCTCCAGCTAAGATGAGCAAATCATTGAAAAATGTCGTAAATCCTGACGATGTTATCGAACAATATGGTGCTGATACCTTGCGGATGTATGAAATGTTCATGGGACCATTAGATGCTTCAATTGCTTGGAGTGAAAACGGACTTGAAGGTTCTCGTAAATTCTTAGATCGAGTATGGCGTCTGATTGTTGACGAGGAAGGCAAGATGCGTGACCATATCACTACTTTCAATGATGGGTCATTGACCAAAGTTTACCATCAAACAGTCAAAAAAGTGACAGAAGATATGGAACAGCTGCATTTCAATACCGCTATTTCTCAATTGATGGTCTTTGTTAACGATGCTTATAAGGCAGAAGCTTTGACGTATGAATACGTGGAAGGATTCGTGCAATTATTAGCACCGATTGCACCACATATCGCTGAAGAACTTTGGGCGATCTTAGGCCATGAAGAAGGAATTTCTCATGTGTCTTGGCCAATTTATGATGAAGAAGCCTTAGTTGAAAATGAGATTGAAGTGATCTTACAAGTAAATGGGAAAGTTCGTTCAAAAGTTATGGTTGCAGTTGACTTAGCAAAAGAAGAATTAGAAAAAATTGCGCTGGAAGATGAATTTATCCAACGCAATATCGAAGGTAAAACAGTCCGTAAAGTGATTATTGTGCCAAATAAATTGGTCAATATCGTAGCGAACTAAAGTAAAAGCTCCGTAGAAATCTACGGAGCTTTTTTGTATTGATTGATAATCAGAAAAAGAGATGAAGATTATAAAAAAGACAATCAAATCAATTGATATTAGCTGAACGAGTCAAACTATCATTGGATAAATTTTTCAGCTAAATGATAATCGCCCTCGTAAGGAAGACTTTCTCCATTGACTGTCATATATTTGTCGGTTCCTTTTCCGGCTAAGATAATCGCATCGTTAGGACCAGCGGTTTGAATCGCTTCTTTAATTGCTTTTTTACGATCAATCTCGAAATGTACTTGGACATGATTATTTTTGATTCCTTGCTGAATCTCATCAGCAATCTTTTTAGGATCTTCGAAGTTAGGATCGTCACTAGTCAGTACAGCGAGATCGGCATATTCTCCGATTGCTTGTCCTAAGCCTTCGCGGCGAGATTCTGCTTTGTTCCCGGTTGATCCGGTAATGACTACTAAACGACCAGCAGGATGCTGCTCTTTTGCAAAAGCCAGCAAGGATTTCATACTTAAATAATTATGGGCATAGTCTACATAAATATGGGCACCGTTTGATTTTAAAAGTAGATTCATGCGTCCTGGAACCAACGCCTCAGCTAAGCCTTGGTGACCAGCTTTTTGGTCTGCTCCAACAAGGGCGCTGGCTAGTAAAGCAGCAGCCGCATTTTCTTTGTTGAAATCGCCTGCCAATAAAATCTCATACGACCCGTTTAAATGAAAAGGATCCGGCGCACCTGTTAAAGAAAAAGCCAGCGGATGCTCTAGCGGCTGTATACAGTAATCTGCCTGTTTATTCCCATAGGTGATGACAGGAATATTTTTTTTCTTTGTTAATTCTAACAAAAGCTCGAAATGGTCGATCTCGTGATGCAAGATGACTTGGCGTGAATGAGCTACTAATTGTCGTTTGCAGTAGAAGTAATCCTCAAATGTCGGATGTTCGATTGGTCCGATGTGATCTGGGGAGATATTTAAAAAAATACCTACATCAAAAATCAAGCCGTAAACACGTGCGACTTTGTAAGCTTGAGAAGAAACTTCCATCACTAGATGAGTCATCTTATTTTCAACAGCTTCAGCCATCATTCGATACAAGTCCAGTGATTCTGGGGTTGTAAGTTTTGATTTGAAAAAGGTCACACCATCTAACGTAGTATTCAATGTAGATAACAGGGCTGTTTTTTTACTCGTCGTCCTATCTAAAATTTGTTTAGTAAAATAAGCAACGGTTGTTTTGCCCTTTGTTCCAGTGATTCCGATTATTTTTAATTTTTCTTGTGGATAGTCGTAAAAAGCCATACTCAAAACAGCTAAAGCTTTGCGGACATCGGTCACAATAATCGCCAACTCAGCAGAAACATCATAAGGTTGTTCGGCAAGATAACAAGTCAATCCTTCTGAGAGAGCTTGTTCTAAATAACGTTGTTGAAAGTTATTGCCTTTACAGAAAAACAGGGTGTCGGCAACAACTTCACGTGAATCATAAGTGATGTTGTTGAAAGTTTTGTCAAAAGGAGCCGTCAACGTCCAACGCGTTGGCGTGATAAATTCCCGTAAGAGTTTTTCTTTTTCAAGGATCTGTTGGATTTGGGTAAGTGTCAGCATGTTGAGACCTCCAATATATAGTCTATGCTATTATAGCATAGCTCAGTAAGAGAAAAAGTAAAGAGTGATTGTCAGAAGTGTGTTTTCGTTTTACTATAAAGAGGTAGCGATTTCAAAGGAGGAGACCATGAATAAAATCAATGAGCTGTCCTATCAAGAAAAGATGATTCAGGGTTCTGTTTGGTTATCCGTAGGCAATATTTTTTCACGTCTGTTAGGAGCCATCTACATTATTCCTTGGTATGCCTGGATGGGCGAAAATGCCCGAGCTGCCAATGGATTATTCAACATGGGCTACACGTTTTATGCGTTGTTCATGATGATTTCTACCGCTGGTCTGCCTGGAGCCATCGCTAAGCAGATCGCTCGGTACAACTCACTTGGCGAATACCGAACAAGTCGGCGGTTATTTACTAAAGCCTTGCAAATTACAGCGATTTTAGGAATAGTTTTCGGTGGCGTGATGTTTGTCGCTGCTCCTTTGCTGGCGCGTTTATCTGGTGGAGGATCTGCGTTGATTCCAGTAATCCAAGCATTGAGTGTGGCAGTCGTTGCTTTTCCATGTATGAGTGTTTTACGCGGTTATTTTCAGGGGCAACAAGATATGCGGCCGTCAGCTATCTCTCAATTAGTTGAGCAAGCACTTCGCGTGTTATATATGCTGTTAAGTGTCTTTATTATTATGAAAGTCATGAAGGGGGATTATTTGAGTGCCGTAATCCAATCAACTTTTGCGGCTTCCTTCGGGATGATCGGCTCTTATGGCGTGTTGCTTTTTTATTGGTTCAAAGAACGTAAATTCAGTGATCTGCAATTAGAGCAGAGCTTAAACAATGTGAAGATTGACACGAAAAAATTATTCATTGAAACAATTCGACAAGCGATCCCTTTTATTTTACTCGGCGGGGGAATCACTTTTTACAAATTGATTGATCAAGCAACGTTTATTCACACTATGGAAAGACATACAACTTATAGTCACGAACAATTAGTGGATCTATATGCCCTGTTTAGTGCCAATCCCGATAAACTAACGATGGTCGTAGTGGCATTAGGTACATCCCTTGCTTTGACAAGTTTACCGATGCTAACAGAACTTTTTACCCAAAAACGCAAACCTGAACTGGCCAAATTAGTAAATACGAACATCCAACTTTTTGTTTTTATTATGCTGCCGGCAGTTGCGGGTATGATGTTACTGGCATATCCATTGAATACAATTTTTTATTCCGCTGATGTGTTAGGAAGCCGGGTGTTGATCGCAGCTTGTTTAGCAGGGGGAATCTCAGCATTATTTATGATGCTGTCTACTACATTGCAAGGAATCTCCCATAGTCGTATCGCAGTGAGGTATTGGCTAGCCGGTCTATTTTTAAAAGCAGTCATTCAGATTCCGCTGATTGAATTGTTGGAAGTTTATGGCCCATTAGCTGCAACCTTTATTGGGTTGAGCTTAACTTGTGCTTTGTGTCTTTGGAAATTGCGTAGAGTCATTCACGCAAACTATCGGTTAGTTTTTCGCCGCTGTCTTTTGATTAGTATCTTAACAGTTTTGATGCTGATTGTGGCTGTAATCGTGCGACAATTAAGTTATCTATCTTTTGATCCAGCCTCACGTTTTTCTGCACTGATCATTTGTTTATTAACAGCTGGAATCAGTGGGTTGTTTTATTTTTATTTGAGCTTGAAACTACGATTGGCAGACAAATTAGTCGGACCTCAAGCAAGAACATGGCGCAAACGACTGAAAATAAAATAAAGATACTTTCACTCAATAAAAGGGTGGAAGTATTTTTTTGTGAGCCAATTATTGTAAAAAATCAGATAAAAATGCAAAAATTTCATTATGAGTTTTTTTACAAAAAGATTTCAATATTGCTGACGTCTTTTTTTGTAACACAGAAATAAAACAGTTACATTTATAAAAATAGCTATAAACAGCGGTTTTCATTTGATAATAGAAAAATTGATATATTTCAAAGTGACACACTAAGCAGTGTTTTGTTACATAGTTTTATCGTATTGTAATGTACTGTTACATGATTATTACCCATGAAATACAAAAGGATGGTAAAGTATCTCTCGTAGTCATAAAGACAAAAGAAAAAGAGATAAGAAAATACGGGGGAAATTACATAATGAAATTAGGGAAAACAGTTCTTTTTAGTACAGTATTAGCCGCAGGCGTAGGATTAGCAATGGGAGCTACAGATGCACACGCTGCAGAAACATACACTGTTGAAGCAGGCGATACTTTATCAAAAATTTCTCATAAGTTTGCTGGTAACGATAGTCTAGTAAGCAAAATCGCAAAAGCAAATAAAATTTCTAACGTAAACATGATTTTTGCAGGTCAAAAATTAACGATTGACGGCGAAGCTAAAGCTGAAAAAGCAGCAGTTCAAGAAACGACACAAGCAGCAGTTGTGGAAACACCAGTTCAAGAAACAACACAAGCCGCTCCTGCACAACCAGTTGCTGAACAACCAGCTGCACAAGCAACAACACCAACAAGCACAAATTCAGCTAAAGAATGGATTGCACAACGTGAATCAAGCGGTTCGTACACTGCAACAAACGGTCAATACATCGGACGTTACCAATTATCTGCATCATACTTAAACGGTGACTATTCTGCAGCTAACCAAGAACGTGTTGCTGATCAATATGTAACTTCACGTTACGGTTCATGGGAAGGCGCTCAAGCTTTCTGGCAAGCTAACGGTTGGTATTAAACTTACGATTATTTCCAAGCTAAGATCTTTGTGATCTTAGCTTTTTTTGTAGTGAAATTCGTGATTTCAACAATTATTTTTAAAAATAAATGAAAAATGTATTGACAAAACCAATATTAAATGTGATTATAGTGAACAAATAATGAAGCTTTGAAGAGAAGAGTAGCTGATAAGTAACAAGTACAGAGAACCCGGTCGGTGAAAAAGGGGATTGTAAAAGTCAGTGAAGATGAGCTCTGAGCAATTTGGTTTGTTCACGCAAACTAAACGGGAAGTGACCGATATATCACCGGGTATCAACAGGTACCGTTGAGGCATTGTCCGTGAGGAGGATGCAAATGAGGGTGGTAACGCGAAAACATTCGTCCCTTTATCTATTGTAAAAACAGTAGGTAAAGGGATGGATGTTTTTTTTCGTTTCATCATCTTTTCTTAAAAGCAAAAAATGGAGGAATTTTATTATGACAAAACGTACAACATCACCATTTAGCTATGACATCGTGGGAAGCTTCTTACGACCAGATAAATTAAAAGCAGCACGGACAGCCTTTGAAGCTGACGAGATTACCCAAGCAGAATTGACGAAAGTTGAAGATGAAGCCATCATTGATTTGATTAATAAACAAGAAGCAGCTGGTTTGAAAGCTGTAACAGATGGAGAATTCCGTCGCAGTTGGTGGCATTTAGATTTCTTCTGGGGATTGCAAGGAGTAGAATTTACTATTCCAGAACACGGCTACTTCTTCCATGGAGAAGAAACACGGCCAGGCACAGTAATCGTGACTGGAAAAATCTCTGGTGAACATCATCCTTTTGTAGAACATTTTAAATTCACACGTGCGCATACGAGTGAAGGAATCGAAGTAAAACAAACGATTCCAGCACCAGCACAGATCTTAGTAGAATTATTACGACCAGATGTCGTTGAAAAAGTTCGTGAAATTTATCCAACGAATGAATGCTTAATCGAAGACATCGTCAAAGCATATCGTCAAGTGATCGCCGATTTATATGCTGCTGGTGCACGGACGATCCAACTAGATGATTGTACTTGGGGCGTGTTGGTCGCACCGTTACCAGAAGGATTTATCGCAGAAGAAGACAAGGATGAAAAAGAAGTTCGAAAAGAATTGGCACAATTGTATTTATCAATCAACAATGCAGTTTTAGCGGATCAACCAGCAGACTTGATTTTAAACACACATGTTTGCCGAGGAAACTATCATTCTACTTGGGCAGCAGCCGGCGGTTATGACGATGTTGCTGATCCATTATTCACTTCTGAAAATGTCCATGCTTATTATTTAGAGTATGACACTGAACGTTCTGGCGGTTTTGAACCGTTAGCGAAAGTCAGCGGAGATAAAAAAGTCGTCTTAGGTTTGATTACTTCAAAAGATGGGACATTAGAAGATCGTCAACAAGTAATCGTTCGGATTCGTGAAGCAGCTCAATACGTACCGTTAGATCGTTTATCATTAAGCCCACAATGTGGATTTGCCTCAACTGAAGAAGGTAATATCTTAACAGAAGAACAACAATGGAACAAAATAGCCTTAATCAAAAGCATCGCAGAAGAGGTTTGGCCAGAAAAGTAGGGATAAAAATGGAAGCAAAAAAACGACCAGTAATTGAATTACAAGATACCGTGGTGACTTTCAAACGTAATCAAGGAACGATTACTGCCTTAGATCATGTTTCTCTAGCAATCGAACCAGGTGAAATCTATGGAATCATCGGCTATTCAGGAGCGGGGAAAAGTACATTGATTCGAGTAATCAATCATTTACAAGTACCAACTTCTGGAAAAGTCATTGTGAATGGGCAAGCGTTAGATGATCTGGATCAGCGGCAGTTTCAAAAAGCTCGAAAAAAAATCGGGATGATCTTCCAACATTTTAATTTAATGAATTCACGGACGGTTTTAAACAACGTGGAGTTCCCGTTATTAGGTGAAAAACTTAGTAAAACAGAACGGCGGGAAAAAGCGTTGGCTTTGTTAAAATTAGTGGAACTTGAGGAGCTTGCAGAAGCATTTCCCGATCAACTATCCGGCGGTCAAAAACAGCGAGTAGCAATCGCCCGAGCTTTAGCGAACAATCCTGATATTTTAGTCAGTGATGAAGCTACCAGTGCGCTAGATCCTAAGACAACATTATCAATCTTGAAATTACTTCAGCGTTTGAATCAACAATTAGGTTTGACAATCGTTTTGATCACCCATGAGATTCAAGTGATTCAGACGATTTGTCATCGCGTGGCTGTTATGGAAGCTGGTCAGATTATTGAACAAGGAAAAGTAGCAGAAGTTTTTATGCGCCCGAAAAAACAGCTGACTAGAGAATTCATCGATACTTCTATCAATGTCCAAGAGGCATTGAATCGAATCCGGCAAAGCAATCTGCAAGATCTTTACTTATTGAAATTTATTGGAGAGACGACTAATCAAGCCGTAGTAACAGAAATGGCCCAAAAATTTCAAGTAGCTGCGAATATTCTTTTTGCTAATGTGGATCAAGTGGATCATTTGACAGTAGGGATTATGATCTTAAATTTGAGCGGCTCTGAAGTGTCTGCGAGTGTGGAGTATTTGCGACAACAAGGTGTTGAAGTTGAAGTGATCAAAAAGGAGGTGCACAGCCATGAGTAGTTTGTTTCCCCACGTGATAACGATGCAAGAAACAATTTGGCAAGCTACATTGGAGACGTTTTATATGACTGTTGCCTCCGCGGTGATTGCTGGCGTGATCGGTCTTTTGACTGGTTTATTACTGGTCGTGACACAGCCTGGCGGAATCGTTCAAGATCGTAGTTTTTATAGTGTGTTGGATAAAGTAGTCAATTTATTGCGAAGCGTCCCGTTTATTATTTTGCTAGCAGTCATTTCACCTTTAACAAGCTTTCTTGTTGGAACAACCGTTGGGGCAACGGCGGCTTCGGTACCATTAGTGATGGGAATCTTTCCTTTTTATGCACGGCAGATCCAAAATGCGTTACAAGAAGTTGGTCAAGGAGTGGTGGAAGCTGCTCAGTCGATGGGATTGAGCAATCGGGAAATTATTTTCCGCGTATATTTGCGGGAAGGGTTGGCAGACATCATTCGTGTTTCTACCTTGACAATCATCAGTTTGATTGGATTGACGACGATGGCAGGAGCTGTTGGCGCTGGTGGCTTGGGCAATGTAGCAATCAGTATCGGTTACGCCCGTTTTCAAAATGATGTGACGTTTGTTTGTATGATTATCTTATTAGTAATGGTATTTGCGGTTCAATTTATCGGTGATCGGCTGGCGAGCCGGTTTACTAAGTTTTAACATTTCGAGGTAGGAGAGAAAAAGTATGAAAAAATTATTCGCTCTTTTGGGCGTAGTAGTGGTTTTGATCGCTGCTGGATTTGGAATCCATCAAGTAAGCAGTCAATCACAAAAAAAAGAATCTAAAACAATCATCGTCGGTTCACAAGGTTCTGACTTTCAAATTTGGCAACACATTGCCAGCAGTCCAGAAGCCAAAAAAGCCGGCTTGAAGATTCAAGTTAAGGAAATCACTGATGGGGTACAGTTAAATAAAGCGACCGCAGATGGAAGTGTTGATGTGAATGCTTTTCAATCGTATTCTTATTTCAAAGCGTTCAATCAAGAGAACAAGAAAAATCAATTGGTCAATCTTGGAACAACGTATTTAGAACCATTAGGAATCTACTCTGAAAAAGTTCAATCATTGGAAGAACTTCCTGACCAAGCGACAGTCGCTATTGCAAATAATCCAGCCAATACAGCACGTGGATTGTTACTTTTACAAGAGGCCGGCTTGATTAAACTAAGTGACGATTTTGGTCCGTTAAGCGGTGTTGAAGAAATTGCGGAAAATCCTAAACATCTCGTTTTCAAACAAATCGATGATACGACTGGTCCACGAGTGTTGAAATCAGTTGATGCAGTATTGATCTCTAATACCGTTGCTCTAGACGGTGGCTTGAATGTGTTAGATGATTCCTTGTTCCATGAAAAAGTGGATCAAAGCACTAAAAATAATATCAATATCTTAGCAACAGCTAAAAGCAATGAAAAAAATGGCAACTTCAAAAAATTAGTGAAGTTATATCATAATAAAACGATTCAAGATTATATTGAAAAAGAGTATAACGGAACAAAAATTGAAGTGGTCAAATCATTAAGTTATTTAGAAAAATAAAAGGAGTGTTTTAATTATGGCAGAAGTAGAAAGTTTTACATTAGATCATACAAAGGTAAAGGCACCATATGTCCGCTTAATCGCTAAAGAAGATGGGGCAAAAGGTGATGTAATCACGAATTTTGATTTACGATTTGTGCAACCAAATGAAAATGCAATCCCAACAGCTGGTTTGCATACAATCGAACATTTGCTAGCTGACCTATTGCGTGATCGGTTGACCGGTGTGATTGATTGCTCACCATTTGGCTGTCGGACTGGGTTCCATTTGATTGTTTGGGGCGAACCAACTGCTCATGAAGTTGCAGTGGCGTTAAAAGAATCATTGGAAGAAATCGCAGAAAAAACACAGTGGGAAGATGTTCAAGGTACGGATATCGTCAGCTGCGGGAATTACCGCGATCATTCATTATTTTCCGCAAAAGAATGGTCGAAAAAAATAGTTGCTGAAGGAATCAGTGACGATCCGTTTGAACGTCATTTGGTCTAGGTAAGAAGATGTTTCCAGAATTAAAAGATAAGATCGTATTAGTGATTGGCAGTAGTCAGGGGATCGGTAAAGCAGTTGTCAAAACGTTTTTAGATAACCAAGCAAAAGTGATTGCTGCAGATATTGCTTATGATTTTATCGAACTGCATGCAGTTAGCCCAAAATATTTCCAGACTCATTTAGACATCAGCCAAGAAGCGGAAGTTTTGGCATTGAGTCAGCAGTTGATTAATACGAATTCGGTTCCAGATATCGTCGTCGATGTCGCAGGAATCTCAACGATGGATTTTCTTGTTGAGAGTAAGACCAGTGATTTTGACAAAACGTATCAGGTCAATACCCGCGGTGCGTATCTAGCTGCTAAATATTTTACGAGTGCCATGATTGATCATGGAAAAAAAGGACGTTTAATCATGATTGCTTCTCAAGCAGGAAAAAATGGTTACCGTGGAATGGCCGCCTATGTTGCTTCTAAACATGCCGTGTTAGGATTGGTAAAAACATTAGCCATTGAGACAGCGGCCAATCAAATTTTAGTGAATGCTGTTTGTCCAGGAATCATCGAAACAGAGATGAAACAACGAGAAAGAGTAGAAGGTGGCGCATTACGCGGACTAAGCGCTGAAGAAATTCGTCAAGAAGATATCAGCCAAGTGCCGTTAGGGCGAACAGGAACGCCGCAAGATGTTGCCAATGTAGTATTATTTCTAGCAAGTCCATTGGCCAGTTATATGACCGGTCAAGCACTCAACGTTACGGGCGGTATGACGATGCATTAAAAAAGAGATATCCGAACTAGATAGACTGTAAGCGACTGTTTGAAACAGTAGCAAGATCTATCTAGTTCGGATATTTTTTTGTCACAATATGTTTATTTCCACAAACCAGGCAATGCTTGAACAGAAATTAAGCGGCTAGTAAAAGGATGGGTTAGATGCAATTCATAGGCATGGAGCATCAATCGTTTTTGTGCTTTTTTACTATATAATGGATCGCCGACGAGTGGATGGCCGATACTAGCCAAATGAACACGGATTTGATGTGTGCGTCCTGTTTCCAATTGACAAAAAATTGCAGTCTGAGTAGGAAAAATCTGCGCGACTTGAACATGTGTCACGGCTGTTTTGCCGCCTTTAGGATCAATCCGACGTTTTCTGCGGTCATGCCGATCGCGACCGATTTTTTTATCAATAGTGAGATCTTGAGTGATTTTTCCGTAAACAAGTGCCTGATAGCGGCGAAAGATTTTTTTTTGTTCTAACAGACGTCCTAAGATTGGTAGGACAAACGGATTTTTAGCAAATAAAATCGCACCGCTGGTTTCTTTATCCAAACGGTGGACCACGTGTGGTTGACAATCAGGAGCTAGATAGGCTGCTAAATGATTCAACAATGTGTCTTGTTCTTCGGGTTGATTTGGATGTGTTTTCATCCCATAAGGTTTATTAACGATAATCAAGTGTTCGTCTTCGTAAAGAGGATCAATCAAAGTAGAATCGCCGAATAAAATCGTACGTTTGGGATAATCCTCAGCTTCAACAAAGACGGTAACCTGATCACCTGAATGAACCAAATCTTGAAAATGGCAAGTTTTGCCGTTGATCAATAGTCCTTTACGTGTACGAATAAAATGACGTACTTTTCGCGGTACGAGCCATTCTTTTTCTAATAAATCTTTGACCGTCATAACATTAAATTGTTTGGGCAACGTCATCGTAAATTTCATCAGATCGCTCCTTGTTTTATTCTTCATTTAAACGTAGCTGAAATTTATTTTCTGGCTTATTGTATCACTTTTAACGGATATTTAAGAAAAAAAACAGTTTTTCCTTGAGAAGCCGTGCTAGAATATTTGCAAGTGTGCCTCAGTCTCAAGTCCCAAGCGGCAAGGGAGTGTTTTATGGTACACTGTGTCTGAATTTTAACAGAATGGAGATCAAAAAATGGATTTTCAGGAAATTTGGCGTAAATGCAAACAAGGGGCAAACGTATTTTGGCAGAAATTTCGTAGTGGAACGAAGATTTTTTGGCAATGGGTCAAGCCGTACTTGATTCAATTTCATCATTGGCGCAAACGAATCTGGAAAAAATATCATGTTAATAAAATCTTGCTCTTATTGACACTCGTAGGTGTTTTGGTAATGAGTGTCTATTTATTTTTCTTAGCAAAATCGGTCAATGTGGAAACTTTACAATCTAGTTTGAAACAATCGACAGTCATCTATGATAAAAAAAATGAACAGGCAGGGTCGCTTTACGGACAAAAAGGAACTTATGTAGAAAGCGATCAGATTTCTTCTTATTTAAAAGATGCGGTGGTTTCAACAGAAGATCGCAATTTTTATAAACATCATGGTTTTGACATCAAAGGGATTGCCCGAGCAGCAGTCGGTTTGGTCACTTCTGGTCATATCGTAGGCGGTGGGAGTACATTGACCCAGCAGCTGGCTAAAAATGCCTATTTGAGTTTGGATCAAACGTTGGAGCGAAAAGCCAAAGAAGTTTTTATGGCGATTGAGATTGAAAAGAAATACGACAAAGAACAAATCTTGACGATGTACTTGAATAATGCCTATTTTGGTAACGGTGTTTGGGGTGTTCAAGATGCCTCAAGAAAATATTTTGGGGTAGATGCCAATCAATTGACTCTTGGAGAAGCGGCAACAATCATCGGTATGTTAAAAGGCCCGAATATTTATAATCCAATCGATAATTTAGAAAATGCAGTAAATCGGCGAGACACTGTACTTTCGGTTATGGCAGAAACAGGAAAGATATCTAAAGAACAAGAATCACAAGAAAAAGCTGTGGATCTTGGCGCAGAATTAAATGACACATATTCATCTGCTGATGCTGGGTATCGTTATCCTTCTTACTTTGATGCGGTCATTGATGAAGCAGTAGAACGTTATGGGATGTCTGAAAAAGATTTGTTGAACAAAGGATATAAAATTTATACTTCTTTGGATCAGGATTATCAAAAACAAATGGAAGCTGTTTATGCTAACAACGCCAATTTTCCAGCCGATGCCGAAGATGGTGCGATGCCGCAGTCGGCTTCTGTAGCGTTGGATCCGAAAACCGGCGGCGTTCAAGCATTAGTTGGTCGGCGCGGAGAACACATTTTCCGGAGTTATAACTTTGCGACGCAAATGCGGCGTTCGCCGGGTTCGACAATCAAACCGCTGAGTGTGTATTCTCCTGCTTTAGAAGCTGGGTATAAACCAGACAGCATCTTGAAAGATGAGCCGCAATCGTATTACACTGCAAAAAATTATGATGGGACCAATCAAGGAGAAGTGCCGATGTATCAAGCGGTCGCTCAAAGTTTGAACTTGCCTGCAGTTTGGTTATTGCATGAATTAGGCTTAAACAAAGGCTATAACAAAGTTGAAGAATTTGGTATCCCATTAAGTAAATCAGATAAATATTACGGACTGGCCTTAGGCGGGTTAGAAAAAGGAACTTCACCGATGCAAATGGCCGCAGCTTACGGTGCTTTTGCTAATGAAGGTAAAGTTTATGAACCACATCTAGTTACAAAGATCATTGATTCAACTGGTGCAGTGATCGAAGACAATAGTTCACCTAAATACGAGCAAGTAATCTCAAAAGAAGTAGCAAATGAAATGACTAGTATGTTATTAGGAACTTTTTCAAATGGAACAGCCGCTCAAGCTGCACCAGCTGGATTTACTGTTGCTGGTAAAACGGGGACGACTGAGACCAACTTTGATGCAAATAAGGTCAATGATCAATGGATCATCGGTTACACGCCCAATATCGTAATCTCTACGTGGTTGGGATTTGAAAAAGTAAGTGCAACTCATTATTTAAGTGGTACGAGCGGTTCAGAAGTTGGTCAAGTTTTTAGAGCAGAAGCAGAATCAATCTTGCCATATGCCGGCCAATATTCTTTTGATGTTGCTGATGCATATGTTACTGGCGGTCAAGTCGTTGCAGCGGATCAAGTAAATCAGGAAGGTCAAAATGCAAGCAACGGTCAGTGGCGAGAAGAGCTGAAAGAAATAGGCGGCAAAGCCAGTGAAGGCGCCGCAAGCTTCTTTGAAAAAGCAAAAGCAGGCGCTGATAAATTGATGGAAAAAGGGCAAGAATTATGGCAGCAATATCAGCAAGGAAATTAGGGTGTGAACCCGTTTCCATTCATGTTACAATAGAAAAGTAACTTTTATAGAAAATGAGGGAAAAAAATGGCAAACATCTATGATTCAGCAAATGGATTAGAACGTGAAATCCGCGAACTACCAGAATTTAAATCTTTAGAAGCGGCTTTTGCGGAATTAAAGAAAAATGAAACAGCCTATGCGGCGTTCAAAGACTTCCAAGCATTCCAACAAAGCTTGCAAGAAAAACAAATGCGTGGAGAAGATTTCAGCGACGATGATGCTGCACAAGCACAAGCTTTAGCTGAAAAAGTTCAACAAGAAGAATTGATCAATGAACTAATGGTGAAAGAACAAGCTTTCAGCGTGATCATCAACGACTTGAACCGAATCATCATGACACCAATTCGTGAATTATACGAAGGTTAATTAGAGAAGGAAGTTGCGATGCAAAACAGCATCGCAACTTTTTTTATAAAGTCTAGGTTATTGGAAAAATTAGGCGATCAAAAAATAAAAAACGTTGGAAACTCCGACTCAAATGAGTAGGGTCTCCAACGTTTTTATTTGAAGAATTTTTTGAATTGATCTTTCAATTCATCGATCTTATCAGCATTTAGGAATGTTTTGGCTTTATCATAGTAATCACCTAGCTCATCTTTGTGCTCCTCAATAAAGATTTTAGCTTTTTCAAGCTGACCGTCATTCAATAATTCTTTGGCTTTTTTGATCAGTTCCTCGCGATTCATCTACATACGCCTCCTTTTATACTAGCTTATAACATAACCGTGAGTTTGCTGAACATTTATGCTTGAAAACAGCGATGGTTAAATCCAAGATTTTAGTTCATAGTGTTTTTTAATGAAGAGACTGGTTTTATAAAATACGAACAAGTTTTCGCTTTTTTGTGGTAAAATATACAAGATTATAGAGTAGAACAACACACGATTTTTCTCAATCATTGTCGTTAAAAAACGCTGATTAAGAGAAGGATCTTTTCCATATGATGATAGGAGGAGAAAAATGAAATTTTTACATGCAGCGGATCTCCATTTGGATCGCTCATTTGAAGGACTGACTCGTGTGCCGGAACAGTTTCAAGAACAATTGCTGACGGCCAACCAAAAAATGTTGGAAAACATCGTCGACACAGCGCTTACTCAATCGGTAGATTTCATTTTGTTGGCTGGAGATACCTTTCACCAGAATCGTCCTACCTTACGAACACAACGGTATTTTTTCCAAGAAATGGCACGATTAGCAGCAGCGGATATTTCTGTTTTCATGAATTTTGGTAATCATGATTTTTATCAAGCGGAGCGATATTGGTTTGCCTTTTCAGAGAATATCCAACTGTTTACCGATGAACGAGTCGAGACGAAAAATTTTGTGACAAAAGCTGGTGAAACAGTTGCTATCACAAGTTTTAGTTACCAACATCCGACTATTGAAACACAAATGGCGCTAAATTTCCCCCATAAAAGTACTGCTGATTTTCATTTAGGGATGTATCATGGCGGTCAATTGCCGTATGCACCGTTCTTATTGTCAGAATTATTGACAAAAGGATATGATTATTGGGCATTGGGACATATCCATGTGCCGCAAATTTTAGCTCAGCAACCGTTAGTCGTTTATCCGGGAACGCCGCAAGGTCACACACAAAAAGAGACCGATTTAGCAGGTGTCAAATTGGTGGAAAGTCAAGGCAATCAATTGATCGCTAAAACGATTCCTGTTGAGGCAGTTCGTTGGGAAAAACGTACGATTTCTTTAAAAGAAGTAAAACAGCCGCGAGAGCTTTTTCCAATGCTGCGGAAGTTAACAGTCGATTTGCCGACGTTATTACAAATTGAATTTAGCGATACAGAACAATTAGGCGAGGAACTTGTCTATCAAATAGCTTCAGGAGAATTGTTGGAGGCTTTACAAGCAGAGATTCCAGCAACTATTTTTTTGTGGAAACTTTCGTTAGCTCAATCGCCTGTTTCACGACCATACCTTGCAGTAAACAAAGAATTAGTGGATCAGTTAGTGACTACATATCAAACACCTGCTGTTTTTAGTGATTTATTGAGTGAACTAAATCAGAATCCACAACTGCATTATTTATTGGATCAAGAATTCAGGACAGATATTGTGAGCTTAGTAAAAGAAAAAATGGCGCAAAGTTATCGTTTTAGGAGGGATGCTGATGTGGATTAAAAAAGCAGAGGTCACAAGTTTTGGCAAGTGGCGTCAGCAGACATTTTTATTTGAAGCAAAAAATCAATTGGTCTATGGATTAAATGAAGCAGGAAAATCTACCTTGTATCAATTTATCCAAGCAATGTTATTTGGTTTTCCCACCAAACGAAAAAAAGGACAAGATTACACACCTAATGACGGCAGTGGTTTTGGCGGACGCCTGTTGATTATACATGAGACTTATGGAACGGTGACGATTGAACGGTATAAGGCAAAAAATAAAGGAAAGGCCAAAGTTTGGTTAGAAGATGGTCAGCAAGGAGACGAAGAATTACTGGAAAAAATTCTTTACCCATTAAATTTGCCGCTTTTTCGCCAAGTCTTTACCTTCCAACAAGAACAATTGCAGCAGTTAGAAACATTGACGGAAGAAAATCTACATGAGGCACTGATCTCATTGGGATTATCTGGCAGCAGTGAATTGTTTGAACAGCGAATCCAATTGAAGAATAAATATGAAAGTATTTATCGGCCACGAGGACGCAAACAACCATTGAACCAAGCGTTGCAAAACTATCAACGTTTACAACAAAAGATTAATGAAAAAGAACAGCAAGAAGCAAGCTTTCAGCAATTGGTTCGCCAAGCAGAGGAAGAAAAACTGCAAGTATCCCAGCAAGCTGCTCGAAAACGAAAACTTCAAGAACAACAATTGACTTTGGAACAGCAGCGAATGAATTGGTCTGGCTATGCAGAATTTTTAGATTTAAAAAAAATGACGCTGGATTTATCCAGCAGCGAAAAAGAACGTGGAGAACTTCAAACGTTTTATCAAGACTACCAACAGTTGATGAAGGAACAAGAAAAACTCCATGCAGTCTTACAAAAACATAGCGGGAATCAAGAATCGGCACGGTATTATTTTTATTTAGAAAATGAACAGCGAATCCAGCAATTATTGGATGAGAAAGTCTCTATTACTCGAATGCTGGATGAAGAACAGCGCATTGCCGTTAAGTTGGCTGAGACGAATGGGCAAGGCCGCTGGCAGCAACATCCGCCGCGTCCTTTTGCCGATGAACGAGCAATCCAAGCGCTGTTTACACCGCTTCAAGCACAACAAAAAGTATTGGAAGAACAACAGCTGCGCCTGCATTTAGTCAAAGAACAACGAGATCAAGCAGAGACCAGTTTGAATCTGTATGAACAAAAACATCCGGAACTTTTTAATAACAAGAAAAATCCACCATGGTTGTTGGTTGCAGCAATTATAGGTGTGATCGCTGCCTTCTTTGTGCCGACGCCTTTTCGTTACCTGCTGTTGATTGCAGCAATTGCTTGCGGGATAGGCGGCATGGCGAAACATAACCGGCCAATCGATAAAGATACTTGGCAAGAAAAATTGGGCCAGTTAGATGTTTATGAAGGTCAACTGGCAGAAATGACAGAAAAAATCAAAAAAAATCAATTAAACATGCAACAGCTGTTCCAACAGATTCAACATGAACTTCAGCAAAGAAATTTATCCGAGGCTGAAAACGAATTTGCTGTGATTCAAGAAAATCAGCAAGCGCAGCATTATTTAGCACAACAACAAGCAAATACTGAACTGCAGCAACGTCAGACTATGTTGCATCAAAAGTTGTTGCAACAAGAACAGCGCTTTGTCTTTTTGACTGAATGGCTGCCTTTGCATGACAAAACACTGCTAGAAAAACTTTCCACCTTGGAACAATTTGCGAAAGAAATGGAGCAGATCCGCTTTGCCCAAACGTATCAAGAAAACACGGTGCTGCAACAACGTATCCATGAAATACAAAAGCAGCAGCAACAACTATTGGATCAGTATCAGCCGTTGCTAGAAAAAATCGGACTGGGGTATCCGTCAGAAATTCCAACCTTTTTACAACAAGAAACCAAGATTCTCCAAAAACAAACGCGTCTACAAGAATTAACAGAACGTGTTGCGCCGCTATTTCCTTATGAGACAACACTAGCAGAAATTGAAGAGTCTTTGCGTAATTTAACACGAGAAATCCAAACTAGCGAGACGCAACTGTTGCAATCACAAGAACATGAACAACGATCTCGTTTGCAGATTCAACAGATGCAAGCCGATGGGACGTTAGATAGCTTGTACCAGCAAGCGAGCCAACAGCGAGCGTTGATTGAAAAATTAACGACAGATTACGCCGTGGCAAAGTTGGAAAATCAGTTATTGCAAGACATCGCAACTGAATTATCCGAACAGCAGTTACCAGAATTATTAAAACAAGCGACGGAGTATTGCCAATTGTTGACCAACAACGCTCATAGTCGCTTGGATTTCATTGATGGTTTGTTGATGATTGATCAATTAAGTCTATACAATCTTTCAACAGGGACCAAAGATCAGGTTATGATGGCGTTTCGCTTTGCGTATCTTACGTTGCAGCAAAATCATCCACTCTGCCCAGTAATCATTGATGATGGTTGGCTCCATTATGATCATCAGCGGAAACAGCAATTTGCTAAATTATTGCAACGTTTTAGTCAAAATTATCAAATCATTTGTTTGTCATCTGATCAAGAAATGGTAAGCTATTATCAAGAGCTTCACCAGCCTGTCTGGGAATTGAAGGGAGTCCAATGATGAAAAAAATCAAAGAATTAACGGTCGATGAGCAATTTGAGATGTATGTATTGATCAAAAATGCCGATGTCCGTTTGGCTAAGAATGGGAAAAAATTTATTGCTTTTACTTTCCAAGATACTTCAGGAACAGTAGATGGCAAATTCTGGGATGCCTCAGAAGAGGAAATCAAACGTTATAAAGCCGGTCAAGTTGTTTTATTGACGGGAAAGCGGGAGATGTATCAAGGCAACCCACAAGTCAAAATCATGCATTTGCGTACGACAAAACCGGAAGAACCAAATGATCCTGCACTGTATATGGAACGAGCACCGATCAAACGGGAAGAAATGGAAGAAGAAATCAATCAAACTTTATTTGAGATTACCAATGCCCATTGGAATCGTGTCGTCCGATTTTTACTAAATAAATATCAAAAAGAATTTTTTGAATTTCCAGCCGCTAAACGCAATCACCACGCGTTTGCAGGCGGCTTAGCATTTCACACATTAACGATGTTGCGCTTAGGTAAGGCGATTGCGAAAGAGTATCCGCAGCTGAATAGCTCTTTGCTCTATGCAGGGATCATTATTCACGATCTAGGCAAAGTGATTGAATTGACAGGCCCTTCTTCCACTGAATATACGGTAGTTGGGAATCTAGTTGGTCATCTGGTTTTAGTGGATGAAGAAATTACAAAAGCTTGTACTGAACTAAAAATCAACGATGCGGATGAAGATATTGTGATTTTACGTCATATGGTTTTATCTCATCATGGCCTGTTGGAATACGGATCGCCCGTTCGCCCACGAATTATGGAAGCAGAAATTTTACATCAGATTGATAATATCGATGCTTCGATGCAAATGATTTCCAGTGCGGTAAAAAATGCTGAGCCAGGAACGTATACGGAGCGGATTTTTGGAATGGATAATCGTAGTTTTTATGTTCCAAAAGATAATTAATCATCTTTTACTAATAAGTAAAGAACGGAATATATTTCTACAAAGTCGCAGCTTGCTGCGGCTTTTTTCTTACAATAAATTCCAACAAAGCTTTCAAAAGTCAAGAAATCAAAATCAGACAGTGCTCAAATCCGACTTAAAATGTGAGTCGTGGTAAGATGAACATAGGGAATTGAGCAAATTTTTGTTGTGAGAATACAGTATTAGGTACAAATGAGATGAGGTGAAACCGGATGAAGAAAAAGAAAGAAGTTCAAACGGTAGAAGAAACTTTTGATAATGTAGAGATTCCAGCAGATTTAAAAGGCTTAACAGCTGCTGAGGTTCAGAAAAAAATAGAACAAGGTCAGACCAATCAAGTGGAAGATAATTTATTGAAAACAGATAAAGAGATTATCAAAGAAAATACGATCAACATCTTTAATCTGCTCAATCTTGTTCTGGCATTATTAGTATTGTTAGTAGGCTCACCGAAGAACACTTTATTTTTTGGTGTGGTGATCATCAATACGTTAATCGGGATTATCCAAGAATTACGCGCCAAACATACAATTGATCAGTTATCTGTTCTAGCAAAGGCTAAAGCGACTGTATTAAGAGAAAATCGGCTACAACAGATCGATCAAGCGGCGATTGTTTTAGGCGATATCGTGTATCTGCGTAGCGGCGATCAAGTACCAGTAGATGGTCAGCTAGTAGCTGGTACAGGGATAGAAGCAGATGAATCACTGCTGACTGGTGAAGCCGATCGTGTACAAAAAAAAGTAAAAGATAAATTATTTAGCGGCAGTTTCATAACAGCTGGAGAATGTTTTTATCAAGGAACTGCTGTAGGCAAAGATAATTTTGCGGAACAATTAACTAGTGAGGCAAAAAAGAAAAAAACCGGCAGTTCAGAACTAACAAAAGTATTGAGTCGTATGATTGCAGTTTTAACAGTTGTCATCATTCCAGTGGGATTGGGATTGTTTTATAGTCAATATCAAGCGTCTGATTCTATGCGTCAAGCAGTATTAGGAACAGTTGCGGCATTAGTCAGCATGATTCCAGAAGGATTGATGCTATTGACTAGCGTTGCGTTTGCAGTCGGAGCAGCAAATTTGGCCCGAAAAAAAGTCCTAGTTCAAGCGTTGCCTTCAATCGAAACGTTGGCTCGTGTGGATGTGATTTGTTTAGATAAGACTGGAACGATCACTGACGGCACATTGAAGTTTGAAACAGCACTGTTGGAAAATATTTCGGATAGTCGTTTCGATGTGATTATGGGTGCATTGATGCAGCATTCAAATGATCAAAATGCAACGGCACAAGCACTGAGAAAAGCATTTCCAGCTAGTGGTGATTGGCAAGCAGAAAAAGTCGTGCCATTTTCTTCTGCACGAAAATGGAGCGGTGTGACGTTTAAAGAACAGGGCAGTTTTGTAATTGGTGCACCAGAGTTTATCTTCAAAACTTTACCATCAAAAATGCGGGACAAAATCCAACCTTATCTAGAAGACGGTCAACGAGTATTAGTTTTAGTCGAATCTCCTGAAACATTAACAGAGGAGTTTGTATATGAGCCGCAATTGCTAGCAACACTAATTATCTCAGATAATTTAAGAGAAAATGCCCGGGAAACATTTGGCTACTTTGCTAAACAAGACGTGCAATTAAAAGTTATTTCAGGGGATCATCCATTGACGGTTTCAAAAATTGCTCAAAATGCTGGGATTGAAAATGCAGAAATGTTTATCGATATGTCTACTTTGAGTGAACCAATCGATTATGATGCGTTAGTGGCACAAACAACAGTTTTTGGCCGAGTCACTCCTAAACAAAAACAATTTTTGATTCGAGCGTTAAAAGTAAATCATACAGTTTGTATGACTGGTGACGGGGTCAATGATGTTTTAGCTTTACGGGAAGCGGACATCGGTGTGGCGATGGCCAACGGAAGTGGTGCAGCTCGTGCAGCATCTGATGTTATCTTATTGGATTCTGATTTTGCTCGTATGCAAAATGTTTTAAATGAAGGTCGGCGGGTCATCAATAACATCGAACGAGTGGCCTCGATGTATTTGGTCAAAACAATCTATTCGTTGTTATTAGCGGTGATTTTTATGTTCATCACCAATCCTTATCCTTTTGAACCTGTTCAATTAACCCCCATCAATGCGTTAACAGTAGGAATTCCTTCCTTTTTCTTGGCATTGAAACCAAGTTATGAACGCATCAAAGGCGATTTTTTAAATAATATCTTGCGAGTATCATTGCCAGGAGCTTTGACAGTAATCAGTGCTGTGATGCTCGTTCAGCTAGCAAGCAGCTTATTTAGACTGGATTATCAGGCAACGTCAACGATGTCCGTTTTTTTAACAGGCTGTGTAGGGCTGCTCGTTTTATATAAAGTATCTTTTCCATTAGATAAGAAAAAGATTGCTTTGATCACTATTTTGAGTGTTGCTTACGTGAGCTGTTATCTATTCTTTAGAGAATTTTTTGATTTTGACAAACTTTGGAACCGCAATTTATTTTTTGTCATTCCATTAACGTTTGGCAGCTATTGGCTGTTCAAAGGATTGACGTTTGTCATGGAACGACTGGTTTCTTGGCGTATTCGTTGGCAAAAGAGACGTCAGGCTAAAAAGAATCCTCAGTCACGAGTTCTTTAATAATTAAAGATGAAACAATAAAAAATCCCGGAAAAGGCTTTCTTTTTCGGGATTTTTGGTATAATAAACTATAAATAGAATCAAAGGAGGTTCATCAATGGAGTTAACGAAATTACAAAATGGTTCAGATATTCGTGGAATCGCTATCAATACAGAAGATAATGTAAAAAATTTAGGAGCTGAGGAAGCCCGTCTGATTGCACAAGGGATTCTCAATTGGTTAGCAAATAAAGGCGTGGAACGGCCGTTTAAAATCGGAATCGGACATGATAGTCGATTAACCGGTCCAGAATTGAAAACAGCAATGATTGAAGTGTTCAAAGCTGCAGGTTGTAAAGTCTTAGATTTTGGTTTAGCAACGACACCGGCTTTGTTTATGGCAACACAGTTTGAAGAATTTGCTTGTGATGCGGGAATCATGTTGACGGCGAGCCATCTGCCATTTTATTTCAATGGTATCAAGATCTTCAGTCAAGTCAGCGGTGCAGAAAAAAATGATATCGCCTACATTTTAACTCATACTGAAGCGAGTGAATCTGCAGAAGGAACAGTACAACAAGCGGATTTATTGTCACGCTATGCTGCAGATTTAGTTGAAAAAATTCAACGAGGCAGCGGCAGTCAACAGCCGTTGAAAGGATTAAAAATCGTTGTAGATGCGGGAAATGGTGCAGGAGGTTATTTTGCTGATAAAGTTTTGGCTGTTTTAGGAGCAGATACGACGGGTTCACAGTTTTTAGAACCTGATGGGAATTTTCCTAATCATATCCCAAATCCAGACAATAAAGAAGCGATGAATAGTATCAAACAAGCTGTGTTGGATAATCAAGCTGATTTGGGCGTAATTTTCGATACTGATGTCGATCGTTCGGCAATCGTTTCAACAGACGGACAAATGATTAATCGAAACAACTTGATCGCAGTATTGTCAGCGATTGTTTTACAAGAGCATCCAGGCAGTACAATCGTCACTAATTCACCAACGTCAGATCATCTGAAACGTTTTATTGAAGAAAAAGGCGGCAAACAATATCGCTATATTTCTGGTTACCGCAATGTCATCAACAAAGCGATTGAACTCAATCATGAAGGAATCGATTGTCAATTAGCGATTGAGACGAGCTCACATGCAGCCTTTAAAGAAAATTACTTTTTAGATGATGGTGCATATGTGATCGCAAAGGTTTTGATGTTGTTGCCGAAATTACAAAAAGAAAATCGTGACCTGACTGATCTGATGGCTGAATTGGAACAACCAGTTGAGACATTAGAGATTCGTTACACGATCAAAGGCGAGAACTACAAAGAAATTGGTCAGCAAATGATTGAAAAATTTCGAGGAGAACTGCCAAAACAAGCAGGTTTTGTGGAGAATCCAGAAAATCAAGAAGGTGTACGTTTTTCAGTAAAAGATCCTTACGGAAAAGGTTGGATGTTGCTGCGTTTAAGTTTGCATGAACCGTTGTTAGTCATGCAAGTGGAAAACGATCAGGCCGGACAGATTCAAAAACAATTACCGATTTTCCGAGAGCTCTTAGCGCAAGAATCTCACATTGATTTAAAGAAACTTGACCAACAATTGGCTAAGTAAAATGATTTGAAAAAATAGCCTCTTTATCCTATCAGATAAGGAGGCTATTTTACATAGCGGCAGAACAACGCGAATGCAAAGAACATCAATTTTACTAAAAATTAAATTGTAAAGGATCATCTTTCAAATTTTTCTAGTTCTTTGATATGATAAGAGCGCCAATTAAATAAAATCGATTTATAAAACTAGTTTAGAGAAGGTGATCAAATGGCAAAAATCATGATTGTTGAAGATGAGGCGGTAATTCGCCAATTGATTGGTGAAGAGCTGACAAAATGGCGCTTTGATGTCTATCAAGCCACCGACTTCAACCAAGTTTTCGAAGAATTTGAACAGATCGCACCACAACTTGTTTTATTAGATATTAACCTGCCAGTTTACGATGGGTATTACTGGTGTCAAAAAATCCGTGAGGTCTCCAAAGTTCCGATTATTTTTATTTCTTCTCGAAATACCAATATGGATCAAATTATGGCGATGAACATGGGAGCAGACGATTATATCACCAAACCATTCCAAGTAGATATTTTAGTCGCAAAGATCAACGCATTGTTGCGACGATCATACAATTATGCAGAAAGCGGCGAAGCACTAGAACATAATGGAATCACATTGAATATCGATAACAGCAGTATGACGATCAATCAAGAAGTCGTTGATCTTAGCAAGAATGAATACCGCTTATTGTTCATTTTAATGAAACAACACGGCAAGATCTTAAGCAGAGACAAATTATTGAGAGCTTTATGGGATGATGAGCGCTTTGTAGACGACAATACTTTGACAGTGAATATCAATCGTCTGCGACGCAAGATCGAACAAGCAGGAATTGAAGAGTACATTCAAACAAAAGTTGGACAAGGATACATCGTCCCGTAAGTGAGGAGTCTGTATGACATTTAGCAAATACTTAAAAGACCGTCTGTGGATCTTATTGGCTTGGGCTGTTTTGAGCGTATTATTGATTGGGATGATCTGGTTAACACCTGATGTGCATAATTTTTGGGACAATCTTAGTTATTTATTGATTCTACAGTTATTTTTGATTTTTCTTTTTTTTACAATCGATTATCATCGTCGAAAAAACTGGTACCAATCATTTGATCCAGATGATTCGCCGCTCCAACACTTTGTAGAATCAGCAGCTGCAAATGAAGAATACTTAGTCCAAGAATACGTGAATCAACAAGTGCGGCAGCATCATCTAATGATTGAACAATTACTAAGCAGCCAAAAAGACCAGAAGGATTATTTAGATTCATGGATTCATGAGATTAAGGTCCCACTTGCCGCAGTAGATTTGATTTTAAATTCGATTGAATTTGATATCCCAGATGATAAGTTTTTTTTGCTGCAAAATGAACTTCAGCAAATTGATGAGTATGTTGAACAGATTTTGTATTATTCCCGCTCAGATGAATTCGTAAATGATTATTTGATCCAAGAATACTCCCTAAAAAAAGTTATTCAGCCAATCATTCGCAGTCAAGCAAACTACTTTATTCAAAAAAATCTGCAGCTGACACTAGGCGAAGAAGATGCCAAGGTGTTAACAGATGCCAAATGGATTGAATTTATCTTCCGTCAATTATTAAGCAATGCAATCAAATATACGCCAGATCATGGACAGATTAAGATTCATATCACTACTAAAGCCGGCGGTGTCGAGCTGAGTTTGCAAGATAATGGCATCGGAATCCCGCCAGAAGATATAGGAAGAATCTTTGACAAAGGATTCACTGGTGAAAATGGCCGGACAGCACAACAGCATTCTACCGGACTTGGTTTATATTTAGCCAAGACATTAGCTGGGAAATTGGGTGTCGAATTGTATGCAAAATCAACGATGAATAAAGGGACAACGATGACTTTGTTTTTCCCACGATTAGATTATTATCATGAAGAACGATAAATTTAGATTTTTTTGTTGCCAAATTTCCTTTTTTTCGCTAAACTATTTCAGTTGTGAATTGAAGGGAGTAAGTTTATGAGTATTTTGATTGCCCTAATACCGATGGTAGCATGGGGAAGCATTGGTTTGGTAAGTGGGAAATTAGGCGGAGACGCCAACCAGCAAACCTTAGGAATGACGATGGGGGCTTTTGTTTTTGCATTAGCGACATTTTTCATCGTTCAGCCAGCAATGAGTAGTTGGATTGCATTGATTGGTTTCTTGTCAGGGTTTTTTTGGTCGATTGGTCAAAATGGTCAGTTTCACGGGATGAAATTCATGGGGGTATCGGTTGGTTTGCCGATTTCAACCGGCTTTCAATTAATTTTGAATACCGTCGCCGGCGCAGTGTTCTTCCATGAATGGACAAAGACAAAAGATTTTGTCTTTGGCTTTATCGCATTAGCCTTGCTTGTCTTAGGTGCATACTTGACTGCACGTAAAGATGACGAAAGCGGTGTTGAAACAGATAATGGCATGTTGAACTTCGGAAAAGGATTTCGTGCACTGATTTTTTCGACCCTTGGTTATGGTGTGTATACCATCATCATCACGTGGGCAGGACTTGATCCATTAGCGATCATTTTACCGCAAAGTGTCGGGATGTTAGCCGGTGCTAGTTTCTTTGCCTTTCGTAAAGCGAAAGTTGATCGTTATGTTTGGCGCAACATGATCTCAGGTCTATTATGGGGCATTGGGAATATCTGTATGTTATTATCTGTCCAAAACATTGGTTTAGCGATTGGGTTCTCATTGTCACAAATGGGGATCATTATTTCGACCATAGGAGGAATCTTCCTGCTAGGTGAACACAAAACCAAAAAAGAAATGTACTATGTCATTATCGGCTGTCTGTTGATCATCATCGGCGGAGTCGTCTTAGGATATATGAAAGCATAAAAAAATAAGCATGCCAGTTGGCATGCTTATTTTTTTATTGAAAAGAAGATGTAACTATTGACCGGAATTTAATTCCATTAGTTTTTGTTTCAAGTCGTTTTCCATATGACCAATCTCGATCTCTGCGGCTTGTCGACGTTCACGGCCTTCTTTTTGGATTCGTAAGGTTTCTTCTAGTGTTTCAACTAAATCATTTTGGGTTTGTTGCAGGGTATCTAGATCAACGATTCCACGTTCATTTTCTTTTGCTGTTTCAATAGTTGAGATTTTCAACATCTCTGAATTTTTCTTCAATAGATCATTCGTTGTCTCTGAAACTTGGCGTTGTGCAGTAGCTGCATCTTTTTGGCGTAACAGAGTCAAGGCGATCGCTACTTGATTTTTCCATAAAGGAATCGCAGTATTGATTGAAGCTTGGATTTTTTCCGCCAATGCTTGGTTTGTATTTTGAATCAAGCGAATTTGCGGTGCTTGCTGGATCGTAATTTGACGCGCAAGCTTCAAATCATAGGTTCGTTTGTCTAGACGATCTAAAAATTGAGTGTAGTCGTTGACAATCTGAACGTCCATTTGATCACCAGAAGCTTGTGCTTTTTCGGTTGCTTCAGGGATTGTAGTGAGTTTTAATTCTTCAATTTTTAATTCAGCAGCTGCAATATAGATATTTAATGCATCGAAGTAATCTTTGTTTTTGTTGTAAAGCGTTTCTAACATTTGATTGTCGCGTAATAGACCATCTTTTTCAACATTTAACTTTGTTGCGATTTTATCGATTTGTGCACCGATTTTTTGATATTTTGTTGTGATTTCATAGATTGATTGTTTCACTTTGCCAAACATTTTTTGGAAAATATTACCTTCACCGACGCGTAATTCATCAGGGTTGGCCTCGTTTAGACGATACATCAATTGGTTTAATGAATCACCGATTGGTCCGATGTCTTGTGCTGAAACAGTGTTTAGCATAGACTGTGAAAATTCGCTTAATTTGGTTTGAGCGGTAGCTCCGTAACCAATAACGGCTTGAGAATCATTTATATCGATTTTTTTAGCCAATTCCCGTGCTTGAGCTTGTCGTTCTTCAGGTAGTTTGTCTACTAAGCGGTCAGCTTGTTCTTGCGAATGCAGCTGAGAGATCTCCTGTTGCTGAACCGGGGTCAAAGAATCGGTACCAAAAGGGTTGCTGAGTAAATCATCTAATGTATTATCGACCGGTTTGACTGGTTGTTTGTTTTCTGGTTCCACTGTGGTTCCTCCTGTTCGAAAAAAATCTAGCTTCAGCTAGATTTTTTTGTTTCAATCATTGTCTGTTATTATTTTGTAGATAAATCAGGATCATGTTTGAGATTTTTTTTGGCAATCGAGATTTCAACATCCATGTCTTCCAAATCATCAGCGACGAATTGTTGATAATCTTTCACGATCAAATCAGCCATTTGATCAATGATTTGTGCGCTTTCTTCTAGTTTACCATAAACTTCTTTAGTCTTAACTTCATGTCCATTGATTTCGACATAATTGTCTGTCAGATCAACGATATTCGGTAAGTGAGTATAAAGAAATTGACTGGCTTCAGGTAGCCGCTTTGGATCTTTTACTAACTCTTTAAACAACGCTTTAGCAGCCTTTAAAGTATCGTGGCGCAGATCAATGGCTTTTAATTTAGCATTCTTTTGGATATTTTGTTGGAGCCGCAAGATTTGCTGTTTCGAAAGATTCATTGTTTCACGAAACACGTCGATTTCACGTTCGCTCATTCCTACAGTTTTATAATACGTTTCTTTTTCCCTGCTTAAAGAGGGTAGTTCTTCTTTTTGTGGACGGACTTTTCGGCCTTTAATTCCACGATAGATCAACCAAAACCCAACGACCAACATCAAGAAGACGATATAGTCACCGAAGTCTCCTTCAAAAAAAGAAAGAATGCCGATCACTACGATGATGATAGGGAGTATTTTCCTTCGCATAATAATCCTCCTAGTCTAGTAATAACCCTTCACATTAATAGTTAAAATTCTTGATTTCTTTACACGCTCATCATAGCATGAAAATCTATAGAAAGAGTATCAGTCTAAAGATGGATTTTTCATATTTAGAAAAAACATAAGAAATTTCTGTGATACAATAGGGCAGAACCGTCACATCCTCATTATTGGAAGTATCCATGTCTTGATCATAATGATCCAAGATGATGGACAATCAGCTACAGGTAGAAGTAGGAAAATAGACTATGGATGAAACGAGCCGATCCTTAAGGTAAAAAGGAGATACTACAATGTTAGAGTATAAAGATTTTGAAGAAAAGACGATTGAGCGTAAAGAAATATTTAAAGGAAAAATCATTGATGTTTATTTAGACGATGTTGCCTTGCCAATGGGAGGAAAGGCAAAACGAGAGTTGGTCTTCCATCATGGCGGCGTGGGAATCATTCCAATCACTAAGGAAAACAAGCTCATCATGGTCAAACAATTTCGTAAACCATTGGAAAAGGTAGTCTTGGAGATTCCTGCCGGAAAAATCGATCCTGGCGAAGGACAGCATCCGGAAAAAACAGCACTGCGGGAATTAGAAGAAGAGACCGGTTATCGTACGGATAAATTAACTTACATAAACGAAATGTATTTATCACCAGGATTTTCCAATGAAAAATTATACATTTATCACGCAGCAGACTTAGTAAAAGTCGAAAATCCACGCCCGCAAGATGACGATGAAGTCTTAGAACTGTATGAATTGACCCTGGAAGAGGCGAAACAAGCGATCCAAACGGGTTTGATTTGTGATGCCAAGACTATTTTTGCGGTCAATTATTGGGAATTAACCCGCTGCCAAGAGAAATAAATTCATATGAACAAGGAGAGGATTACGCATGAGCCAATCACCTCTGGTGACGCGCAGCGAATTGAGAAAACGAAAAGAAGAGCAAGAACGTTTAGCACAGGAACAGCGAGAAGCTGCTGAACGGGCCTATGAAAAAAGAGAAAAAGAAATCAGCTCAGTCTATCGGAAAGAACTAAAGAAAAATAAACCAGTCACGAAATCTCGCAGCAGCGAACGTGCGAAACAAAAAGAACGTGGCAGTTTTTTAAATAAAGCGATAATCTTAGTCTTATTGCTTTTGATTGTCGTTATGCTCGCGGTCTTTTTCATTTAGCTGCATCTAAAAATGAGTAAAAATAATTTAATTTATGTGAAATAGGAGAATGATTATGAAAATCGGTATTATCGGTGCAATGGAGCCAGAAGTAAAAGCGTTACGAGAAAGTCTTGAACACCCATTATCTTGGGAACAATCCGGGGCGTTGTTTATTTCAGGCAGTTTAGGCAATCATGAAGTGATCGTCGTACAATCTGGAATCGGAAAAGTTTTGGCTTCTATCACTACGTCTGTGTTGATTCAACAATATAAAGTCAATATGGTGATCAATACAGGGACTGCCGGCGGGATTGGAACAGGTCTAGCAATCGGAGATCTAGTTATCGCTGATAAAGTGGCTTATTTTGATGTAGATGCAACAACATTCGGTTACAAATTAGGACAAGTTCCTGGAATGCCGCTTTATTATGAAGGATCTACGTATCTAAAAGGCGAGGTGTTAGAAGCTAGTAAAAAATTAAATCAAACGACACATGTTGGGCTAGTTGTCTCAGGAGATACTTTTGTCAGCAGTCCTTCAAAAATTTATGAAATCAAAGCTGCATTTCCTGAGGCGTTGGCTGTTGAAATGGAAGGTGCTGCAATTGGTCATACTGCCGCACAATTTGGTATCCCATTTTTAATCGTGCGGGCAATCAGTGACACAGCTGACAATGAAGCGACAGAAACACATGAAGAATTTGTACAGCGTACGGGAACATTATCTGCACAACTGGTAATAGAATTTGTGAACCATCTGAAATAAAAAAACTAGGAGGGATCTTTGCATGCGGGCGTTACTTTCAATCGATTATACGAATGATTTTGTGGCAACAGACGGGAATTTAACAACAGGCAAAGCAGGTCAAGCAATTGAAGAAGCGTTAGTGGCTGTAACAAAAGAGTATTTTCAACAAGGGGATTTGGTCGTTTTTGCGATTGATGGGCATGACCCAAGCGATCACTATCATCCAGAGAATAATCTTTTTCCCGCACACAATGTAATCGGTACTAGCGGTCGAAACCTTTATGGTTCACTGGCTGATTTTTATCAAGAGCATCAAAAAAAAGACAATGTTCTTTGGATCGATAAGCGACACTATTCAGCTTTTAGCGGAACAGATTTAGATATTCGATTACGGGAACGAGGAATCACTGAGCTGTGTTTGACCGGTGTATGTACGGATATTTGCGTGTTACATACAGCAGTAGATGCGTATAATCTGGGCTATCAATTAATCATTCCTGAAAAAGCGGTCGCAAGTTTTGATGCAATAGGACATACTTGGGCACTGAATCATTTTGAAAATACACTAGGTGCCAAAATCAGTTAGACAGAAGAGTTATTGAAAAATATTTAGACGCAGACAAGTGAATTGTCCGCGTCTTTTTTATTGCAAATAAGTTGGAATGAAGCGTGTAAAATCTTCTATGATCCCATCTTGTGCTAAACCTTCTGCTGCAAAGATTTCTCGATTCTTGCCGATTGGATCAATGGCTACAATCGTCCCAATCTGAGCATTTCTAGCAGCTTGCAATCCTGAATAAGAATCTTCCACCACCAAACAATTTTCAGGTTCGACCGCAATTTTTTGAGCGGCAATCAAGAAGATATCTGGCGCAGGTTTCCCAGGAAATGTTCCAGTGTGATACACAATTTGATCATACTCAAACCAATCACCTAAATTTAAATAGTCAAAGTAGAAATCGATATTCACTTTGGGTGATGCTGAAGCAATCGTCATTGGAATCTTTTTTTCTTTTGAGTAAGTGAGAACTTCCTTCAGCCCCTTAGTAAATCCTTGATGGTTGGGACTGGCTAACACAAGTTTTCGATAATACGCTTCTTTTTCATCAGATAATTGTTCAACTTGCTCATCAGTCAACTCCGATGAAATGAAATGGCGTAAAATCACATCATTTGTTTTGCCATGAATATGTTTCAAAATATCTTCTTCAGTCATTTTTTTCTCTGTGTATTTCTGGATCACATATAGCCAAGCAGCTTCATGAAGATCAGAATCCATGAACATCGTCCCATTGAAATCAAAAATAATGCCTTTCATAAATAACCTCACTTTTTACCAAGATACTCATAGTTTAGCACGTTTCAAAAAAAATGGAGGAAAAACAAATGCCTAATCGAGGAAGAAGTGTCGGATTTAATTAGGAGTGAGTAAAAAAAAAGAGAACCGCAAAATCTTGCGGCTCTCTTTTAAATGGATCGTAGCTTAAAAAGTTTCGATCGATTAAACATTTACTTTGGGTTATTTTTCTTCTTCAGGAACCTTGTTATCTAGGTCCGTCCGAACAATCAATACATCACAGCTTGCATTACGAATAACATATTCAGAGACTGAACCGATAAATAAACGTTCAACGGCGTTCAAACCAGTCGCTCCAAGCATAATCAAGTCGATTTGGTTACTTTCAGGAATTTGATTAGCGATCATTACTTTTGGTGCACCATATTCGATGACCGTACTGATGTGTTCAACTCCTGCTTCTTTTGCGTCTGCTTCATAATCGGACAATGTTTGTTTTGCCATATCAGTTGCTTGTTCTGCTAAAACATTATCGAAAGAAGAAACTGTTTGGAACGCGCGCGTATCAATGACATGCGCCAATAATAATTCCGCTTGATTTCGTTTTGCAACATTCACTGCTTTTTTGAAGGCTAATTCTGCTTCGTTTGAACCATCAACAGCCACCATGATTTTACTATATTCTTGATCCATCATTACCAACTCCTTTTCACCTCTTTATTTTAAAACAAAATGCTTAAAAATGGTACTGTTAACCTTTTCTGGTTTTGGCACCCATCACTAACGCAAAGATAGCGGCTGCGACCAAGAGCACGATCAGATATATCATGGAGTAAGTTCGTTGGTTAATGATTCCCATAATGATACCAACGATTCCAAGTAGAGCATAAAGATAACCAAATTGTCGCAAAAAACTTCGCGATTCATTTTGTGATTCTTTGCTGAAGAGGACTAAAAGTCCTTGAGGTTTTTTAATTAAGTAATAGCTGCAAATCAATAAAATAAGTGCTAGTAAAAATAATAAAATACGAACCATTTTCTTCCTCCAATACAAGAAAAAGCAATTTGCAGTACGCAAATTGCTTTCATTCCATAAAAATGGAAAATTCCGTCGATGCCGTTATTCACCCGATAGTATTGATCCCGCAAAATCTAGCAGGTGGGTTCCATGGTCTAAGTATTGAACTACCAAATGAAAAGGCGTGTTACCAACTTTGACACAAGACGGATCCCAAGATATCAATAAAAATGTTCGGTCAACACTGAAATAGGCAACGCGTACATCACAGAATTTCCATCTCAATCATAGCACAGTGTTTATAGAGACGCAATGAAGTGGCTTACATTTATAAACTTAAAAGCAACCCTGTCTTCTATACGTATATTGTATAAAAAAGGAGACGAATATGTCAAAAAAAATCGCTTATTTTCTATTGTATATTTTTATCTTATTATTTGGTCCGTTTGTTCTGCAGGCAGAAGCCGAAACAATAAATGTTTTTCCTCCAATCAATCAGCAGACGGAGTATCCCTCAAGCGTCAAAGGATGCCAACAATTATTATTGGACCTCTATCGATTTGGTGGAGCCGATCAATATGAGATCCGCATCTCTGCACCTCTTGATTTAAGTCAAACAGCTATTGGTGAAAATGTCGTCTATTCTGATCCGACACTTGAGACAATCAATTTTGTTAGTATCTTCAAAAAAATAAAATTCATAGGGACATCGGCTGAAGCAACACTGACCCTGCCAGATACGTGTTTTTTCGGTCAAGAGACACAGTTAGAAAAAGTGACACTGCAAGCAAAAAAAATCTACGGCAATGGTCAAAAACTGCTCTTCAAAAATATCCAGCATAGTCAGCACACGCAATTGTTTGGCGGCAGTGATCGCGATCTGGTGGGTAATCCTGAAATTATTTTTCAGCAAGTCACGGGTGGCACTTGGGAAATCTATGGCGGAAATGAAGCAGGAACATTGAGAGGAAATCCAATCACACAAATTTTAACGCTGACTGGTGAAATCACTCAGCTTTGTGGCGGCTCGTTAACTGGAACAATCCGTGGAAATGTCGCTACAGAAATCAAAGAACTTAATGGCACACTTGCACGCTATTACGGGAGCGGAATTGGTACTGAAGAAACACCCGTTGAAGTGACGGGTGAGACAACAAATACTTTAACTTCTTGTTCTGAAGAGTTTCTATTAGGCGAATTTGTTGGGGGTGCAGCTTATGGCAAAACAGGAGCAATTACAAATTTGATTACAGGTAGTGGCAGTTTTTCGGCTGAAGGAATCTTGATCGGCGGTTCTCAATCAGGGGAGATTAATGGAGGCGACCGTGCGATTTCAACGACTATCGATACGCGTCATTTTCAAAAAGGCGAACGAAGTTTTGTCGGTGGTAATCAATATAACGGCAAGATCATCGGCGATATTGAAAATCAAATCAATGCAAGAAGAGTAAACAAAGGTTCATTTATCCGAATTGATGGTGCGGGAGGTATGGATCTGCAGAAAAAGAGTTTATCAAATACTGAAAGTTTTGTACCAGAAATCAATCAAACCGATCCACAAAAAACGAACATCAGAGGAACTGTGGTACGATCAGTTATCTGCAGAAGACCGAAAATCATTTGCTAAAAATCGTACGGCTTTTTTAGTTGAAGGAAATGTGACCACACATTTGTTAGGCGGTTGTGTCAGTGGCGGACTTGGTGTTAGTCAAAATATACGGGGTGCTGGATTTGCTGGTGTAATCAATGGAAAAGTTCGTTTGATATTAGGGAAAGAGCGGCTGGTTTATAGTAAACTTTGGGGCAATCACGCACAACAAACAGGGATTGATCCAAATTATTTACCAACTACTACAAATCTAGCCTCTAATTACGGTTTTAATGCAGCAGCAGGCGGCGGTGACAATCGAAATGTATGGGAAAATACACTGTTTATTAATGGGACGACTGAATTGATCATTGAACAGGCCTTGTTAAATTATGGTTACGGAGGAAGTTTTAGCGGAACAATCGAAGGAAATCGGCATGTTCGAATGCAAGGTGGTCAAGTTAATCGTTTGTTTGGATCAGGGGGCGGGTGTTATCGACTTTATGGCGATAGTTATCTTGAAATGACTGGAGGACAAATAGAAAATGTTATTACAGCAGGAAGTGATTCAGATCGACGAATGATCGGCAACGGCTATACAAAAATCTTGGCTGGCGAATTTTTCGGATTATTAGCAGGTTCTTATGGTGTACGATCAAATCATATGATTGATGGAAATATTGAAACAATCGTTGTAGGAGGCGTCTTTCAGAAAAAAGGCAGCGCAACACAAATTATGGGAGGGATAGCTAAAGAAGGTATGATTAGCGGAGCTGTTTCTTTGACACTGACTGATTCGATTGAATTGATGCCAGGCATAAGTATTGCCGCTGCTCGGCCTAAAAATGCTGGTAGGACTAATCTTTTGGGTACGGTCGATAAGCCAGTTCAATTTAAATTTGCTACAAATAAAACTTGCTCTGAGCTTGAGCTAATAGGAGATGGTGGAACAGATGCGCGTTCATTGATTGCGCCGAAAATTCAAATGATTATCGATACACCAAGGGGAAATTTCTCATTGATTCAAGGCATGATTAAAAATAGTTATGCGGGGCGATTGACACATGAGATCATGCTCGATATTCAATCTGTTCAAACGATTAAGACACTCATTGGCAGTGATCAAACGTCTTTTACGAATCCTTTGATTGAAAATAGCACCGCAAAGGTCGTGATAAACTTTGGGGCACTTTCCAAAGAAAATTTTGTCGAAACAATCCATAATTTTACCCAACTAACTATCGATCAACAGTTGACTGCAAGGACTATTTTAAATGGCAGCGAGGCAAACAATGAAAATTTTGATCAACGTTATCATCGGTTCGGTGAGCTTATTTTGGCAGAAGGAGCGAGCTTGGCAGTAAAGGAACTAAAAGTAGGAAGCTTGCTAGCGAATGAAAGGGCAGAGATCCATTCACCAGCTGGTGCACACACGATTTTTTTAAGACGATTGATCCCTGAGAAAAAACTGATTTGGCGCTTACTGGAACCAAAACGAACTGAAAGTATTGTAGGAAATTACTTTGCCCAGCAAAAAGGCTATCCAATAATGACTTTTGCAGGAAATGATGGTTCGCTATCGCCAGAAAATTTTATTGGTTTTGATGAAGAGGGCCGTGCGTATACAGGGGATATGGATGGACAGAGCGGACTCGCAGTGGCTGCTACGATAATAAACTATCAAGTAACCAGCTCGTTAGGTGAAATTGCGCATAATCTTACTTTAGAGCCTAGTAATACTCCATTACCTTTAGCGTGTTGGGGAACAGCTGACAGTAGACAAGGTGAACTAATTATTCCAAGTGAAAATGAAATTACCCCTAAGTTGAGCTTTCTTGAAACCGATCGATTTTCCTTTTTGCAAGCTGAAATAATCAGTAATGGGGAAAAACTAATTTATACAAAATCAACTTGGAGTGCCCCTAAACATTACTATTATGAAATCTATGCGAAGTTCCAACAAAAAACAGAATTATTGAGATTATTGACCGTTCCAGATTGGATTGATTTTGGTCAACGAGCCATAGGCACACAAACAATGTTTTATCCAAAGATCTCAGGACAATTAGAAGTACAGGATACGCGAACGGATTCTGAACCGTGGCAAGTAACTTTGCAAGCTGAGACACCGGAGATTGGGAGCGTGTATTTACAAACTGCAGGGCGATTCGTCTCGCTAGAAGAGGCGGTTCCGCTTTTTACTCAAAAGGGTTCGTTTATAACAGATTTTGATAATTGGTCTAAAGAGCTCGTTTTGACTGTCCCAATTGAACAACAAAAAGCCGGCACCTACTCGTTGACCTTTTATTGGACTCTGACTACAGAAGTTGAATGATTTTTCATGATAAAAAATAGCCGAACGATAATGTATCGCCGCTGTGATAAACAGCAGCTTTCCATTAGTAGTTCGGCTATTTTATGTAGTTTTGAATTACGATACCATCATGTTGTTTTTTTCCATTTTTTGATTCGTTGGTATTGCTGGGCAAGGGCTTGTTCATATTTGCCAGTAGATTTTGGTTCATAATAATGGGCTTGTTTAATTTTGTCAGGTAAATATTGCTGGTCGACCCAGGCATTTTCGAAATTATGCGGGTATTGATAACCGATGCCACGATTCAATGATTTAGCCCCTTGATAATGACTATCTCGCAAATGATCAGGGACTTCCCCAGCATTTCCTGCGCGAATATCTGCAATCGCCGCATCTAAAGCTAAGTAGGCTGAATTTGATTTAGGTGAAAGACAGAGATCGACCACCGTGTCTGCCAGTGGGATCCGTGCTTCAGGCAGTCCTAATTTTTCTGCTGCTTGAACCGCCTGTACTGTACGAGCAGCTGCCGCAGGATTGGCTAGACCGATGTCTTCATAACCAATGACCATCAAACGACGACAAATAATTGGCAGATCACCTGCTTCGATCAAGCGTCCAAGATAATGCAGGGCAGCATCAACATCGCTGCCGCGGATAGATTTTTGCAACGCAGAAATCACATCATAATGTGCATCTCCATCTTTATCGTGTGTCAAAGCTTTACGTTGAACGCACTCTTCAATAGTTGCAAGGGTCAAATGAATTTGTTCGTCCTGATTTTTAGGAGTAGATTTTACAGCTAGTTCTAAGCCATTCAATGCACTTCTTAAATCTCCGTTTGTTGCACGAGCTAAATGATTCAAGGCTTCTTCATCTAGTACAACTGGATATTCTCCTAATCCTCGCTCTTTATCTTCCAATGCCGATTTGACTGCTGTAATAATATCCTCTTCATCTAGAGGCTTCACCTCAAAAATTTGTGTTCGGCTGCGAATCGCAGGATTGATTGTGATATAAGGATTTTCCGTTGTCGCACCAATCATGATGATTCGACCGCTTTCTAAATGCGGCAATAAAAAATCCTGTTTGGTTTTATCTAAGCGATGGACTTCATCCAATAACAAGATGACAGTCCCACTCATTTTCGCTTCTTCAGCGACAATCTGGAGATCTTTTTTGGTATCAGTTGCGGCATTCAATGTCCGAAAAGCATAATTGGTTGATCCAGCGATGGCACTGGCGATACTAGTTTTTCCTGTTCCAGGTGGTCCATATAAAATCATTGAAGAAAGCATTCTAGCATCAACCATGCGGCGAATGATTTTTCCTGGGCCGACCAGAGATTGCTGTCCTACTACTTCATCCAAATTGCGAGGACGCATGCGATAAGCTAATGGCTGCTGCATAAATAACCCTCCTAATAACGCTGAAATAAAATTTTGCTACACATATGATGGTAAAACGATATGATTTTTTTTAAATCAGTGAATTGTAAAAAAATGGCAAATATATGTTCTTATTATAGCATTTTTCTCTTATGCTTGCTGAGTTTTGATCACTAGGCGTGGCATGCAGCAAGATTATTGTGTATCATGGAGAAGGTGATAAAAATGGAACAAGTAATAGAATATTTTAATACAGAAACAACGGAGAACATTGCGAGATATTTATTAGGAATGTATTTAGAACACGAGACACCAGAAGGGAAATTAGGCGGCTATATCGTTGATTGTGAAGCCTATCTAGGTCCAGATGATCAGGCGGCACATAGTTATGGGATGCGCCATACTCCACGTGTCCGTGCAATGTATGAAAAACCTGGTACGATCTATTTGTATACGATGCATACACATCTTATATTGAATATGATTACACAGCCGGAAGGGGTGCCGCAAGGAGTGATGATTCGCGGTTTTGAACCGGTTGAAGGAATCGATCAAATGATTCGTAATCGTCATGGGAAAACGGATGCTGCAATTTCAGATGGGCCAGGGAAGTTGGTGGAAGCATTAGGGATTTCTCGCGAATTATACGGGGCATCAATTTTTTCAAGTTCACTACATCTAGTTCCAGAAAAAAGACGGATACCTCAAAAAATCGATGCGCTTCCCCGTATCGGTATTCCCGATAAAGGGATCTGGACACAGCAGCCTTTACGCTACGTCGTTCATGGCAATCCCTACATAACAAAACAACGTAAAGCTTTAATAAAAAAAGACAATGGTTGGAGGAAAGAATGATGGCGAAAGAGACAATGGTCACTTATTTGGATAATTATTTGAACAAGAAAATCCCTGAGTATGAACTAGCATTAGACTGGGATACTCGCAATCATAGTTTTGAGATTGCTTTTCGGATCTATGGTGAGAACAAAGGACAGGTCGAGATTGATGATGTGAATGGTGTAGCTTCTGAAGAAGAAATCATTGAATTTGAAGATGCAATCTTATTAGCAGACCCTGAAAAAACAGCGTATGATGCGGCTGATTTTTTAGCAGTGATTTTGTATGAAGGAAAAAAAGGAATGAAGAAAAATGAATTGACTGCTGTCGTAGATTACCTGAAAGATGTAATCGAAGAAGGGCAAAGTGATTTGTTGGATTTCTTAGCAGATGATAGTGAAGACGCAGTTTTTGAAATGAAGTGGGATGAAGCAGCATACAAGGCATTAATCAAGCCAAGCGATGACAGCTATTTACCATATCCAAGCTATTAAATAGGTAAAGGAGCGTAAAAAGATGAAGTGGAATGAAGTAAAAGTTACAACAGAAAGTGAAGCGGTTGAAGCAGTCTCAAATATTTTAATGGAGGCTGGCGCATCTGGTGTTGCGATTGAAGATGCGTTAGATTTTATAAATTACCAAGAAGATCAGTATGGAGAACTGTTAGACCGAGAGACTTTTTCTAGTTTAACTGAAGGAGCCATTGTAAAAGCCTATTTTCCTGAAACGATCTTTTTACCGGAGATTTTGCCTTTTATTGAAGATAATATTGGGAAATTACCCGAATTTGGTTTGAATATCGGTGAAAATAGCGTGGAAGTCAGTGAAGTAGAGGAAAGCGATTGGGCAACTGCTTGGAAAAAATATTACCATCCTGTTCGTGTGACCCGCTATTTAACAATCACACCTAGTTGGGAAAAATATGACGCACAATTTGCAGATGAAAAAATCATTACTTTAGATCCCGGGATGGCTTTTGGTACCGGCACACATCCGACGACAAATTTAACTTTGCAAGCATTGGAGACAGTCTTGCGCGGTGGTGAAACAGTTTTGGATGTCGGGACTGGTTCAGGTGTATTAAGTATCGCTAGTTCACTTTATGGAGCAAAAGAAATCTATGCTTACGATTTGGATGAAGTCGCAGTTCGTTCAGCGCAAGAAAATGTTGATTTAAATGCCAATACGGAAAATATCCATGTATCAGCGAATAATCTATTGGTTGGTGTAGAGCAGGAAGCCGATGTGATTGTGGCGAATATTTTAGCTGATATTATTGTCTTGATGATTGAAGATGCTTGGCGTTTATTAAAACCAGATGGGACATTGATCGTCTCCGGCATCATTGAAGATAAAAAAGATATGGTGTTGGAAGAAATGTACACGCAAGGTTTTGAAGTAGATCGCATTTTCCAACAAAAAGATTGGTTCGCGATTATTTTGAAGAAACCAGAGGAAGACTAGAATGCAACGCTATTTTTTAGATCAGGCCTATCAACCAACTGTAGAAGTCAGCGGGGAGCCGCATCATCATATGTCTCGAGTTATGCGTATGACTGCAGGAGATCAAGTTTTTCTGGTTTTTAATGATCAAGTGGCGATCAAAGCGATCATCCGTGGGATAGATAATGATAAAGTAACCTTGGAAGAGGTTGAAAAAGAGCAACTACAACGAGAGCTTCCAATCTCTATCACAATTGCCAGTGGTTTTCCTAAGGGAGAAAAATTAGAATTGATCATCCAAAAGGGAACAGAGTTAGGAGCTTGTCATTTTCTTGCCTTTCCTGGCGAAAGCTCAGTAGCAAAGTGGGATGCGAAAAAACAACTGAAAAAACAACAACGTTTAAATAAAATCGCACAAGAAGCAGCTGAACAATCGCATCGTCAAGTGTTGCCGAAAGTTCGTTTTATTTCGGAAAAAGAACTGATTGCATCATTTACAGAATATGATGCTGTCTTGATTGCTTATGAAGAATCAGCTAAACAAGGTGAGCAGGCACAGCTGGTTCAAACGTTGCAACAATTGACTACCAGCCAAAAATTATTAGTTGTTTTTGGACCAGAAGGCGGTTTGACGCCAAATGAGATCGAAAAATTCCAATTGGCAGGCGGAAAACTCTGCGGATTAGGTCCGCGGATCTTACGAACAGAGACGGCCCCTTTCTATCTGTTGAGTGCTGCAAGTTTCTATTATGAACTACAACACTGATTTGATTGAAAAAGCCTACTAGAGTTTGTATAATAAGAACAATCATTTTCAGAAAATAAAGGGGGAACGTCACATGGCAAAAGAAGTCGAATTAACCGGACCAGACGTCATCAGGATGGTTAGTACTTACATGGGAAAAGAGCACGTGGCGTTTGTACAAAAAGCCTATGACTTTGCGTATGAAGCGCATAAGCCGCAGATTCGTAAATCCGGAGAACCTTATATCATCCATCCAATCCAAGTTGCTGGGATCTTAGCTGATTTACATATGGATCCACATACGGTTGCGACTGGTTTTTTACATGATGTTGTAGAAGATACGCCGGTAACATTAGCAGACTTAAAAGTTGAATTTGGTGAAGATGTCGCTTCATTAGTCGATGGCGTGACCAAATTAGGGAAGATCAAATATAAGTCCCATGAAGAACAATTAGCAGAAAATCATCGGAAAATGTTATTGGCGATGGCGCAAGATTTGCGAGTAATTATGGTCAAGTTAGCTGACCGCTTGCACAATATGCGGACATTAAAATATTTACGTGATGATAAACAACGCCGTATCGCTCGTGAGACATTGGAAATCTATGCACCTTTAGCGGATCGGTTAGGGATGAGCCGTATCAAATGGGAATTGGAAGATACTGCCTTACGCTATTTGAATCCAAAACAATATTATCGCATCGTTCATTTAATGCGTAGCAAACGAGATGAACGTGAAGGTTTTATCGAAGAAGCAGTCAATGAAATCAAATCCGCAACGAAAGAATTAGGTATCGAAGGCGATATTTATGGTCGACCAAAACATATTTATTCTATTTATCGTAAAATGCGAGATCAAAAAAAACAATTTGATGAAATCTATGATTTATTGGCTATTCGCGTAATCGTAGACTCCATCAAAGATTGTTACGCAGTCTTAGGTGCAATCCATACAAAATGGAAACCGATGCCTGGCCGCTTCAAAGATTATATTGCAATGCCTAAAACGAATATGTATCAGTCGTTGCACACAACAATCATTGGACCGAGCGGTAATCCGGTGGAAGTCCAAATTCGAACTCACGAGATGCATCAAATTGCCGAATTCGGGGTCGCAGCTCACTGGGCATATAAAGAAGGCAAGACAGAAAAACAAGATGCGACACAAGACAATAAGCAATTGGATTGGTTCCGAGAGATTATTGAATTGCAAGACGAAAGCTACGATGCTTCTGAATTTATGGAGAGTGTAAAAGGCGATATTTTCAGTGATAAAGTTTATGTATTTACACCAAAAGGTGATGTAACCGAGTTGCCAAAAGGCTCCGGACCATTAGATTTTGCTTACAGTATCCATACAGATATCGGAAACAAAACCACTGGCGCAAAGGTCAATGGAAAGATGGTCCAGTTGGATTATAAACTAAAAAATGGTGACATTATCGAAATCATGACTTCAGCTAATTCTTTTGGACCAAGCCGCGATTGGTTGAATCTAGTAAAAACAAGCAAGGCAAAAAATAAAATCAAACGTTTCTTCAAGACTCAAGACCGCGATGAAAATGTTACAAAAGGTCATGATGCTGTAATCAAGTGTATCAATGACTTAGGATTTGTTCCCAAAGAAATGTTGACAAAAGACAAGATCTCAGAAGTATTGGACAAGTTTAATTTCCATAGTGAAGAAGATCTCTATGCGGCTATCGGATTTGGTGAGATTAGTGCATTGACATTTGCTAATCGGTTGACGGAAAAAGAACGCCGCGAGCAGATGAAACAAAAACAGCGGGAAGCAGTTGACGAGATGGTCAGCAATCCCAAAGAACCTGAAAAAATCAAAGTACGGCATGAAGGCGGTATCGTCATCCAAGGAATCGATAATCTGTTGATTCGAATCAGTCATTGTTGCAACCCTGTTCCTGGCGATGACATCGTCGGCTACATTACAAAAGGTCGTGGAATCTCGATTCATCGTGCTGACTGTCCCAACATCACTAAACAAAAAGACATCCAAGAACGCTTAATCGAAGTGGAATGGGAAGATACCGCCAATTCGGTTCAAGATTACAATGCCGATTTAGAGATCTATGGGTTTAATCGTGATGGTTTGTTAAACGATGTGCTGAACATCGTTAGCGGAATGACTAAAAAATTAGTCAGTGTGGAAGCGAAACCAACAAAAGATCGTTTAGCAGTCATCAATTTAACTTTCAAGATTCAAAACTTGAATCATCTCTATTCAATCGTTGATAAAATCAAGACGATCCCAGATGTTTATAGTGTAAAACGGACAAATGGATAATAGTTAATACAATAGTTGGAGGAAGAGCTATGCGAGCAGTCATACAACGAGTAAGTCAGGCGAGCGTGACCATCGATGAGGAAATCATCGGAAAAATTGACCGCGGCTTTATGATCTTATTAGGAATTCATGAAGAAGATACCAAGGCCGATGCGGATTATTTGATTCGTAAGATTCCTTTATTGCGTGTGTTTGAAGATGCAGAAGGGAAAATGAATCAATCGCTTCAAGATGTCAATGGGAGTATTTTGAGTGTTTCTCAATTTACTTTGTATGCAGACACAAAAAAAGGCAACCGTCCAAGTTTTGTGAAAGCGGCTCGTCCGGAAACCGCGATTCCTTTATATGAATATTTTAACGAAGGGTTGCGTCAAACTGGTTTGACCGTAGAAACTGGAAAATTTGGTGGCGATATGGATGTCGCGTTGATTAATGACGGTCCGGTCACGATTCTTTTTGATACTCGAGATAAATAATAAAGGCTGTGGCATGATTGTGTCACAGCCTTTATTTTTTTTTAGGAAAATTACTTAGTATAAGATAGCGCTACCTTTTTAATAAAAAATAAGAGATAATTAGATAAAATTGTTAAGTGAGAGGAGAAATTATGGAGACACGAACTGAGCACGATTCCATGGGGAACATCGAAGTTCCGAAAGAAGCGTGGTGGGGTGCACAGACTGAGCGAAGTCGTCAGAACTTTAAAATCGGTGGCGAAAAAATGCCCACAGAGTTATTACACGCATTAGTTTTAGTCAAAAAGATGGCCGCAATCGCAAACCAACAAACTGGAAAGCTGAAAATGGAAAAAGCGTTAGCGATCCAAGCAGCAGCAGATTTGTTATTGGCCGGCAAAAATTGGCAAGAATTTCCATTAGTAGTTTGGCAGACTGGTAGCGGCACACAAAGCAATATGAATACAAATGAAGTGATCGCCCATCTAGCAAGTAAAGAACAGGTACATCCTAATGATGATGTGAATAAAAGTCAGAGCTCCAATGATGTCTTTCCTACAGCGCTCCATATTGCTGGAACATTATCATTAGAAAAAAATCTGTTGCCGGTACTTCGTGAAATGATTTATACGCTGAAAGGGTTGGAAGAAGCCAATCGCGAGATTTTCAAGATTGGCCGGACTCATTTGCAAGATGCCACGCCGGTGACTTTTGCACAAGAAGTCAGCGGCTGGCGTTCAGCATTGGAACACAACGAGAAGATGTTACTGGATAGTTTAGCTGAATTGCGACAACTAGCGATTGGCGGAACGGCTGTCGGAACAGGACTAAATGCCTCCAAAGCATATGAAGAAGCTTTTATTGCTGCATTAAACGAGGAAACAGGTATTTCTTTCAGTAGTGAGGCCAATAAATTTCATGCGCTGGCCAATCGTGATGCGATTGTGTTTGTTAGTGGTGCGTTAAAAGCATTGGCAGCTAATTGTTTAAAAATGGCCAATGATATTCGCTGGTTGGCTAGTGGTCCGCGCAGCGGATTAGGAGAGATTACTATTCCAGCTAACGAACCAGGTAGTTCGATTATGCCGGGGAAAGTTAATCCAACTCAGTGTGAGGCATTGGCAATGGTGGCTGTTCAAGTAATGGGAAATGATACGGCGATTGGAATCGCAGCTTCACAAGGGAATTTTGAATTAAACGTCTATCTGCCATTACTGGCGTATGACTTATTGCAAAGTATTCGTTTATTGACAGATGGACTGCATTCTTTTAATGAAAATTGTTTGAAGGGTCTCACCGTTAATAAAAAACGTATGGAAGAATTATTGGAACAATCGTTGATGTTAGTGACAGCACTCAATACACAAATCGGTTATGATAAAGGCGCTGAGATTGCTAAAAAAGCCTATGATGAAGGAACGACCTTAAAAGAAGCGGCACTGGCATTAGGATATGTTACTGAAGCAGAATATGAAGCGTGGGTCAGACCAGAAAAAATGATCGGGGAGAGATGAAATGACAATTTATGAAGAAGCGTTGACGGCACATAGAAATTGGCGTGGGAAAATTGAAGTGATGAGTAAAATAAATGTTCTTAGTAAAGAGGATTTGTCATTGGCATATACACCAGGGGTGGCAGAACCTTGCCGAAAAATCGCCGAAAATAATGAACTGGCTTATGATTATACTTGGAAAGGCAACAGTGTCGCAGTTGTAACGGATGGCACCGCTGTATTAGGTCTAGGAGATATCGGTCCAGCAGCTGCTTTGCCGGTAATGGAAGGAAAAGCATTATTGTTCAAAGAATTTGCGGGAATCGACGCTGTCCCGATTTGTTTGGATACGACAGATCCCCAAGAGATTATTCAAATTGTTAAAGCGTTGGCACCGACATTTGGTGGAATCAACTTGGAAGATATTAGTGCTCCACGCTGTGTTGAGATTGAGCGAGCATTGATCGAAGCGTTAGACATCCCTGTTTTCCACGATGACCAGCATGGTACAGCAGTTGTTGTGACAGCAGCTTTGATCAATGCATTAAAATTGGTAAAAAAAATCCCCCAAAATTTGAAGGTCGTTGTTTCTGGAACAGGGGCTGCTGGCAGTGCGATCATCAAAATGTTAATCGATCTAGGTGTTAAAAAGATTATTGCGTTCAATAAAGAGGGTGCGTTGCATCAAACGATGGAAAATGCGACTTTTGTAGAAAAAGAGATCTTAGAAGTGATCACGCCCAAAGATTTTACTGGAACGATGGCAGAGGCTTTTGTTGGAGCAGATGTTTTTATAGGGGTCTCGGCACCTAATCTAGTGACTAAAGAAATGGTCGCTACTATGAATGAAGGCAGTATCGTTTTTCCAATGGCCAATCCAGAACCGGAAATTACGTATCATGAAGCATTGGCTGGCGGGGCGGCAGTTGTTGGGACAGGCCGTTCTGATTATCCTAACCAGATCAACAATGTTCTAGCCTTTCCTGGTCTTTTTCGTGGTGCTTTTGCGGCGGAAGCTAAGAAGATTACTCCTGGGATGCAGTTAGCTTGCGCACATGCTATCGCTGATACTATCCCTTATTCTGAGCTAAATTCTGGTTACGTTATTCCTTCAGCTTTCGATGAAAATGTGGTTGATTTGATCACACTAAAAGTCGCTGAAGCAGCTCGAAAAGATGGCGTAACTCGTTGATTAATAGAAAATTGAGATGATAAGAGTTCATTTTTTATTTAAAAAAGGAGACATTAAAATGAGTAAAGTTTTTAAAATGAGTTTTAGCAGTATTTATCAAATGTATCTTCAAAAAGCCGAACGCAAAGGGCGAACCAAAGCGGAGGTAGATCAAATTATTTTTTGGTTGACTGGCTATGATGATTCTTCTTTGCAAGATCAGATTGAACAAGAGGCGGACATGGAGACATTCTTTGCAAATGCTCCTCAGATGAATGAGAAGGTATCATTGATCAAAGGGATGATCTGCGGATATCGAGTTGAAGAAATCGAGAATCCTTTGATGCAAAAGATTCGCTACTTAGACAAGTTAGTCGATGAATTAGCTAAAGGAAAAAAGATGGAGAAGATTCTCCGGGAATAATAAAAACAGCGAGCCTTATTCGGTTCGCTGTTTTTGTCGTCAGTGACAGACAGCGGTAGTATCTTAGATTTCAAATCACAATCTTTTACGGTTGGGCAGCTGGCTGTGAAAAGTGATGAATAGATTCCAAATGACAGGTATTTTTCCTAAAATCACGGGTTGTTTTGTGGTATACTACGTAAGAATCTATTTTTAAAGGAGGAGCCTTATGGCAGAGAAAGAAACGTTTTATATCACAACGCCAATTTATTATCCAAGTGGCAAACTGCACATTGGGAATTCTTATACAACGATTGCCTGTGACGCGATTGCTCGCTATAAACGCATGATGGGCTTTGACGTATTTTATTTGACTGGCGTCGATGAACATGGACAAAAGATTGAGAAGAAAGCCGATGAACTTGGCGTAGAACCGCAAGAATATGTAGATAAGATGGCAGCCGACATCAAGAAATTATGGAAGACGTTAGACATCAGCTATGATAAGTTTATTCGGACGACTGATGATTATCATCAAGCTGCCGTCAAACAGATTTTTGATCAATTATTGGAACAAGGAGATATCTATCTTGGGGAATACGAGGGCTGGTACTCTGTATCTGATGAAGAATATTTTACAGAAACACAGCTAGCTGAAGTGTACCGCGATGAAGAAGGCAACGTAATCGGCGGAAAAGCACCAAGCGGTCACGAAGTTGAATTGGTTCGTGAAGAATCATACTTTTTCCGTATGAGTAAATATGCTGATCGTTTATTAGAATATTACGATGAACATCCTGAATTTATCCAGCCGGAATCTCGTAAAAATGAAATGATCAATAACTTTATCAAACCGGGCCTAGAAGATTTGGCTGTTTCACGGACGACTTTTAAATGGGGTATCCCTGTCAATGCCAACCCAGAACACGTAGTCTATGTTTGGATCGATGCGTTGTCAAATTATATTACAGCTTTAGGTTATGGTTCAGATGATGACAGCTTGTTCCAAAAATATTGGCCTGCTGATGTCCACATGGTAGGAAAAGAAATCGTTCGTTTCCATACGATTTATTGGCCAATCATGTTGATGGCACTAGATTTGCCATTACCGAAAAAAATCTATGGACATGGCTGGTTGATGATGAAAGACGGCAAAATGTCTAAATCAAAAGGCAATGTAGTGTATCCTGAAATGTTAGTCGAACGTTATGGTCTTGATGCGTTACGTTATTATTTATTGCGTGCGGTACCATTTGGTTCAGACGGTGTCTTTACGCCGGAAGATTTTGTTTCTCGTGTCAATTACGATCTAGCCAATGATTTAGGGAATTTATTGAATCGTACAATTGCGATGATCAATAAATATTGCGAAGGAACCGTTCCAGCATATAAATCATTAGTGACTGATTTTGACAGTGAATTATCAACTACTGCAGCAAATGTAGTTAGTCGTTACCGTGAAGCGATGGACAAAATGGAATTCAACAATGCCTTGGCAGAAATCTGGGTATTGGTTTCTCGGGCAAATAAATATATTGATGAGACAGAGCCGTGGGTTTTGGCTAAAGATGAAGCGCGTAAAGCTGAATTGGATAGTGTGATGGTTCACTTAGCAGAAAGTTTGCGGATTGTGGCGATTCTCTTACAACCTGTTATGACACAAGCACCAAAACGGATTTTTGATCAATTAGGTCTGAATCCAGAAATGATGAACCTTGCAACAATCCATTTTGGGGAATTTCCGGAAAATACAAAAGTGACACCAAAAGGACAACCGATTTTCCCTCGTTTAGATATGGATGAAGAAGTAGCCCACATCAAAGATAAAATGACTGAAGGCAGCCAACCAGAAGACGAAAAAATCAAATGGGACCCAGAAGAGACTGAATTAGTCTCAGTAAAAGACAAACAAATCAAATTCGATGTTTTTGACAAAGTCGAATTAAAAGTTGCAGAAGTCATGGAATGCAAACCAGTTGAAGGAGCAGATAAATTATTGCAATTTCGCTTAGATGCAGGAGATGATCAAGATCGTCAGATTCTTTCAGGGATTGCGCAATTCTATCCAGATCCAGAAGCATTGGTTGGGAAAAAATTGGTAATCGTGGCGAACTTGAAACCGCGGAAGATGCGAGGCGAGATCAGTCAAGGGATGATCTTATCAGCAGAAGCACCAGACGGAACGTTAAAAGTAGTAGAAGCACCTAAAGAGATGCCAAATGGGGCAATCGTAGGTTAAGAAAAAGCTGCGACATTGTGTCGCAGCTTTTTTGTCTGTAAAACAATACATGGACAAATAGAATTAAAGAATTGATAATATCGGACCTAAAAAGTTTTAGAGGCTATGAAATATGTTATACTGTAGGTACACGAAAGATAATTGTTATGCGATATTTTAACTCATTTTGATGAAATTTAATCAAACTGGCGTAACTATAGGGTTACAAGGATGTATTAGAAGGAATTGGGAATACATCGTTTAAACGAGAAATAGTTAATTTTAGTAATAGTCAACACCCTCAACTTTAAAATAATAAATATTGATTAGTCAGATAGCCCACTCAAAGATGAGTGGGCTATCGTTCATTTTGGACGAAAGTTCACGAAGCAAAAAAAATCAGGCGTGCAAAATGTCTAGTATTGTTTTATTGAAGTCGGGAAGATCATCAGGTGTCCGACTAGTCACTAATTTTTTATCGACTACGACCGGCTCATCTTTGACTATCGCACCTGCGTAGCCGATATCCGGTCGAACGGTTGTATAAGCAGTCATTGTCCGTCCTTTAGTCAAACCTGTCTGGATAAATAATTGTGGTCCATGACAAATCGCGAAAAGTGGTTGCTCATTTTTTAAGAAATAGGCCACAAATGAAACCAAACGGGGATCACTACGCAACTGATCAGGCGAAAATCCGCCAGGGATCAATAAAGCGTCAAATTCTTCTGGTTGTACCTCATCGATGCCTTTATCACTGATAAATTTGGTGCCTTTTTTCCCAGTGAATTCTTGCTGGGCTTCAAAACTAATCAAGATGACTTCGTTTCCATCTTTTTCAAGCGTTTCTTTTGGAGAAGTCAGTTCGATATCCTCCACAAGGTTTGTTGCAAGAACAGCAATTTTTTTAGTCATTGAATGTCTTCCTTTCCTAGTTGTTAATTTTAGCCTAAGGGATTTTCAGCGGTAATTCAATTAATTTGATTTATAATCGTTCAAAAAAATGAATAATTTTGCTTGTTTTGCTAATTCTAGTAAAAATTTCAAAAAAGCACTTCTTTTACTGAGTGTGTATGGCTCAGTAAAAGAAGTGCTGACTGTTAAGCTTGAGACGTTTTTAATGTTTCGTTGTTTGCGGCATAGCTCGAAAGAATTTTTTGAAGCGTTTTGGTAAAATAAGTGCTAATAGCTCAAACGGGGTTGCAAAAACAGTCCAAGCGACTTGACGAGCATTTGGATGGAAATAATATACTTGAATCAATACAAAATGCAAGAGGAATAATCCGGGCAGTAATTCAAGCCCGATTTGCCAAGGAGCATCCCACTGGGTCAAGTAGCGCAAGACACTCATTCCTAGCGGGTAGAGGTAAAACAGTGAAGCAACTAGATTCACGCGCCAACTTTTAGTCAACAAGCGGATATTTAATAAGAAAAAAAGTGCTGAAAGGACAATCCCAATCGGCGGAAATAGACTGATTAAAAATGAATAGAGGGCGCCAAAAAATAATACTCCCGGCCCTTTGATTAAGGCTGCAACTAGAATTAAGATCCCTATCAGTAGTAATTGCTGTTTGATCGTTGCGATACACAATAGACTAAATAATCCTAGCGTCCCCCAATGCCAGCAGCTCTTGACTGGTTCTTTACGGGGATATTTCTGTTTTAAGTAACGAGCGGTGTTTGGAAATCCTTGTTGGAAATTAAGCATAGGATCCCTCCTTTGATAATTAGTATAAAGAGAACAACTAGTAGAAACATCCGTCTTGAGGCGGATGTTCCTGTAAGATTTCAATTGAAAATGACTAGATGTTTCGTTAGTTTTATCAGATTGTGTTAAAATAAATTGATTTTGGAGAAAAGTCCTTTAGACGAAAATGAGATAGAAAAAATTAGGAGGCTTTTAAATGATTTTTGATTCACATACGCATTTAAACGTGGAGCAGTTTGAAAATGAGATACCAGAAACTGTCGAACGAGCCCGTGAATTAGGCGTAACAGAGATGGCAGTTGTCGGGTTTGATACCCCGACGATCGAAAAAAGCCTGGAGTTAAATCAACAATATGAAGGAATTTATTCAATCATTGGTTGGCATCCAACTGAAGCAGGAAATTACACAAAAGAAATTGAAAAAGGATTGATCAAGAAGTTGACCTTGCCTAAAGTGGTGGCATTAGGCGAGATTGGTCTAGATTATCATTGGATGGAAGATCCTAAAGAAGTTCAGGCTAATGTTTTTAGACGCCAGATTGCAATCGCTAAAGAACTGAATCTGCCGATCAGTATCCATACACGCGAGGCATTGGAGGATACGTATCAAATTTTGCGAGAAGAAGATATCCGTGATATTGGCGGGATTATGCACAGTTTCAGCGGCAGTGGTGAATGGGCAAAACGCTTTTTGGACTTAGGTATGCATGTCTCTTTTTCTGGAGTAGTAACGTTTAAAAAAGCACTAGATGTTCAAGAAGCCGCAACGCTTGTTCCACTAGACAAATTATTAGTCGAGACTGATGCACCGTATTTAGCGCCGACACCTTATCGTGGCAAACGAAACGAGCCAGGATATACGCGTTATGTTGTTGAAAAAATTGCGGAATTGCGAGGGTTATCACTAGAAGAGGTCGCAGAACAGACAACTAAAAATGCCCACTGTTTGTTTAGGATTGCTGCTCATGCCTAAAGAAAAGATCGAAGAAATCATTGTCGTTGAAGGCAAAGACGATACGAAACGGTTAAAAGAAGTCTTTGATGTCGATACGATCGAAACTCGTGGTTCAGCGATCAATGAAAATATTTTAGAACAAATCGAGCATGCACAAGAAACGCGTGGAGTGATCGTCTTTACAGATCCCGATTTTTCTGGAGAAAAAATCCGAAAAACAATTATGGAAGCTATTCCTGACGCGCAACATGCCTTTTTAGCTAGAAGAATGGCAGCACCGCAAAAACGCGGTGCAAGTCTTGGCGTGGAACATGCTAGTGATGAAGCCATCATAGATGCATTACACAAAGTCGTGACGCCAGCTGTTAGCAGTGACACAAGAATAGCTAGACAAACATTGTTGGATTATGGTTTAATAGCGGGAGCTCAAGCCCGTGAGCGCCGCGAACGCTTAGGGGAAGAATTGAAGATTGGTTATACTAATGCTAAACAGTTAGAAAAACGATTAGCGATGTTTCGCATCACTGAAACACAATTGCATGAGGCAATGAGGAAAGTAGAGGAAACCTTGTGAACAAAGACATAGCAACACCTTCGAGAACTCGTGAGATTTTACAAAAACATGGCTTCTCCTTTAAAAAGAGTCTGGGTCAGAATTTTTTGACAGAACCCAATATTTTAAAAAAAATTGTCGCTACTGCTGAAATCGATGAACAAACGAATGTGATTGAAGTCGGACCAGGGATCGGTGCATTGACAGAACACCTGGCTCGTGCGGCTCATCAAGTTTTGGCTTTTGAAATTGATGATCGGTTGATCCCTGTTTTAGCCGACACATTGAGTCCGTATGACAATATTAAAGTCGTGCATAAAGATATTTTACAGGTTGACTTGAAAAAAGAAACCGAGTATTTTGATCAGTCCGGTCCAATCAAAGTCGTCGCTAATTTGCCTTATTACATTACGACACCAATCATGATGCATATTTTAGCATCAGATTTGATTGTCGATGAACTGGTGGTTATGATGCAACGAGAAGTGGCAGATCGAATCTCCGCCAAACCAGGGACAAAGGCTTACGGCTCACTATCGATTGCTGTCCAATATTATATGGAAGCAACGACGGCTTTTATCGTACCTAAAACAGTATTTATCCCGCAGCCCAATGTGGACTCTGCAATCTTACGTTTGGTTCGGCGCAAAATCCCTGCAGTTGAAGTAACAAATGAAACAGAATTTTTCAAATTGACGAAAGCGGCGTTTATTTTACGACGCAAGACACTGTGGAATAATCTGTTAAATAGTTATGGCAAAGATGAAGCGACAAAACTTTGGTTAGAGAACAGTTTACAACAAGCTGAGATCGATCCTAAACGTCGCGGAGAGACTCTCTCATTGGAAGAATTCGCTCGCTTGTCAAATGCATTAGAAGTCAATAAACAGTAAACAAGAGCAAAAAGTATGTATTTATTGGTGCATCATTTATAAAAATAGCTAGAATAAAAAGAGCAACAGCTCTTTTTATTTTTTCATTAAATCCACACGAAAGTTGTCAAAAGAAACATAACTCACCTATAATAGAGTACATAAATTTGTTTTTTGGAGGACACAATGAAAAAATTTATCATTGGATTATTGCTAGTGATCGTACTGGGTGTTGGTGGTTATTACGCTTACACAACGATGACTAAAGAAGAGACGCCGAAACAAGAAACGCGTAAAACGACGATTAAACAAGCAAAAGAACCAGAAAAAGCCGGTGAAGCTATCAAGGCGAGCGATTACAGTGATAGCGACAATTGGCTCGCAAAGCCAACTGAGCTAACAAGTCAAGCGGATGTCTTTATGTTGTATCCTACGGCTTACGCACAAAAGAACAAACAGTCATCACCTGTTGCTAAGATCGATGATGCTTCAATGCGTGCTGGCGCACAAGTATTTTTAGCTAGTCAAGGTTCTGCTTTTGAAACAAGCGGCAATATCTTTGCCCCGTATTACCGACAATTAGATGCAAACTGGTTGTATTCCAAATCAAAGGCTGAACAAAATGAATATGTTGATGGGGTACCAAAGGCAGATGTCTATGCGGCTTTTGATTATTATATCAAACATGAAAACAACAACCGACCTTTCATCTTAGTTGGTCACTCGCAAGGTGCTCGCATGATCAAGGCAATCATGTATGATTATTTCAAAAATAATCCTGGTGTCAGTGATCGAATGATCGCAGCCTATGTGCTAGGTCAATCAGTTACACAACAAGAAATGAACGATAATCCGCAAGTGACATTTGCAACTGGACCAGATGATACCGGAGTCGTAGTATCCTATAACACAGTGGCGCCTGATTTTACCGGAGAATTGCCAACTTGGGATGAAGGAGCGTTGGCTATTAATCCGATCAATTGGAAAACTGATGGTACACCAGCAACAGCTGAAGAAAACTTAGGTTCTTATGTCCGAAGTGAAGCCGGCGACTACACAAAAGTCATGAATCTAGCTGATGCGACAGTTGATGGTACAAGAGGACTAGTCGTCGCATCAACAGTGGATCAAGCCAAGTATGAAATGCCTGAAAGTACTCGAAAACTTTATCCAGCTGGTTCATACTTAAATAATGACATTAGCTTCTATTATTACAATCTACAACAAAATGCAGAAAACCGAGAAGCGCAATATTTTGCGACTCATCCACAACAAACAACAAATCAATCTGTTCAATAAAAAAAGCTCAGACCTAATCAACTGGTCTGAGCTTTTTTGTGCTTCTTTGAATTTTTAATCTAAACTCTTATCCAAAATAGAACGAAGAACAGTTTCTCTTAATTCAACGGGAATCTATTCATTGAACAAAAAGGCAGTAAAAATATTTATCTCACGATTTTCTTGTAAAAAAATCCACAAGCATCAAGTTCGAAAAAAAGGTTCCCATCTCCTATAGTAGATAAGAACGATAGAAGTTGGAGGAGAAAGATGATGGATTATCGTGTATTGCTTTACTATAACTATACTCAAGTGGAAGATCCAGAAGCATTTGCTAAAGAACACTGGACTTTTTGTCACAATCTAGGAATCAAAGGACGTATATTGGTTGCTTCAGAAGGCATCAATGGGACTCTTTCAGGGACAAAGGCAGCAACGGATCGTTATATGGAGCAGATGCTGTCTGACGAACGTTTCAAAGATACTTACTTTAAAATAGACTACAGTGACGGTCATGCGTTTAAAAAATTATTTGTCCGTCCACGCGCAGAATTAGTTGCGCTGCATTTAGCAGAAGATATTGATCCACAACAAATAACCGGGAAATATTTGGAACCACAGGCATTTCGCGAAGCTTTATTAGCAGAAGATACGATTGTCATTGATGCTCGAAATGATTATGAATATGATCTGGGCCATTTTCGCGGGGCGGTTCGTCCTGAGATTCATAATTTTCGAGAATTGCCTGATTGGATTCGTAAAAATAAGGAACAGTTTATGGATAAAAAGATTGTAACCTATTGTACTGGCGGGATTCGTTGTGAAAAATTCTCTGGTTGGTTGTTACGTGAAGGATTTGAAGATGTCGCACAACTGCATGGCGGCATCGCAGCATACGGCAAAGATGAGAAAACACGTGGCGAGTTTTGGGATGGAAAAATGTATGTTTTTGATGAACGTATCGGCGTAGAGATCAATCAAGTAGATAAGCACATAGTCGGAAAAGAGTGGTTTGATGGCACGCCTTGCGAACGATACATCAATTGCAGCAATCCAGAATGCAATCGACAAATCCTTGTTTCTGTAGAAAATGAGAAAAAATATTTAGGTGCGTGTTCACTTGTTTGTGCAAAACATCCAAACAATCGTTACGTAAAGAAACAGCAATTGACTGCAAACGAATGGAAACGGCAATTAGATTCTTTAACTAAGTAAATGTTCAAAAACTTCTTTTTATCTGTCTTGACACATAACGATTTTTAAACTAAACTAAGGAACGAGTTAAGTGTCTTGACATATAAAGGAGGATAACATGAAAAACACTTCTGTTAGAAATTTGACGATCTCGGCATTGTTAATCGGTTTGGGAATCTTGATTCCAATGGTTATGCCAAAAATCGTGATTGGTCCAGCTTCATTTACTTTAGCAAGTCATGTACCTGTATTCATTGCTATGTTCTTCTCACCGCTAGTAGCAATCGCGGTCGTTTTAGGAACAACGTTTGGCTTTTTTATCTCAACGACGCCGATTATTGCTTTACGCGCTTTTTCACATTTGATTTTTGCAGTAATCGGGGCAAGATATTTAGAGAAACATCCGGAACTGGTTTTAAAAAATGGGAAATTTACTCTAGCAAATGGACGGTTCCAAGTTTTCAATTTTGTGATTGGAATCATTCATGCCGCGATTGAAATGTTAGTAGTCTCAGCTTTTTATTTTATGGGAAATATGCCAGAGACCTTCTATTCACAAGGTTATCTATACACGATTTTTCTCTTGATGGGAATTGGCGGATTGATCCACAGTTTGATTGATTTCAATATCGCTTATTTTGTAGCAGGAGCTCTGTACAAGCAGTTCCATTTGCCGATTTTTAATAAAGCGATGAAGCAAAAAAAATTAAAAAAAGTAATCATCTAGACCGTGATAATAATCACGGTTTTTCTTTATTTTAAATTAAGAAAAACGAAAAAGTTTGGAATGTTCATAATTTTATTTAACATCATTTAAAAAAAGACCTTTTATTTACCGAAAAATAAGTTATATTCTATTCATAATCATTATTAAATAGAAAATGAGGGTGGATAGATGATTAGAATTTTAATTTTAACAAAAAATATTTTAGCGGAAGAAATTATAACTAATAAATTACAATATTTGAATTATGAAGTTTTTTGTTCCACGAGTATTTTAAATGAGATACAGATGGATGGCCGAATATCAGATATGGTCGATTACTTTCCAATTATTATCATTGGTGAAACGATCTCAAGTTATGAAATGGAATGGATGTTGCCAAAGCTAAGAAATCGTGGTCAAAGTATTTTACGAGAAGTCGATCATTCTCTTAGTGAAAATGAACAGACAATGCTAAAAGAACAAGGACTATGCGGGGCTATTCAAAATAGCGATTCGGTAGAGTCATTGCGCGAACAATTGGCTGAAGTATCTGCACAATATCAAGGCAGAAAATTCACGCCGGTTATATCAGAAAAAAATTCTGAAATTGTGGAGAAACAAGGTCTTTCAGCGTTGACATTGATCAATCTATCATCACTTGAATTGCAAGTTTTAGAAAAATTGCGTAGTCAATGTGGAGAAATTGTTTCTCGTGATGAATTGTGTCTGCTCCTATGGGGGAATGTCTCCCAATCTCGTTTAGCTCAGCTTTCTTCTTTGATAAAAAATATCAAACTTAAATTAGAGATTCTTGAAGTCGATCAAGAGGCAATCCAAACAATTTGGGGCAAAGGGTATCGTGTTCGGAAAGATGTCGCTATTTCTAATAAATATGCTTAGTGTTGAGAAAGATTAATTTTCTCAACGCTTTTTTATTGAAAAACGCAAAACCATACTTTCTCTCCATAAGCTATGCTAAAATAAATCGTATCCTACTCAATTCTGTCGTTTTATCGGTGGATTCATTAGTAAAGGAAGGATAAAAAGTTGAAAAATCAATTTTTTAAGGAGCAAGAAAAGTGAAAAAAAATATTTTGATGAGTCTGATAATCTTATCTGCAGTAACATTTTTAGCTGCTTGTGGAAATTCAGGTTCAAAAACAAGGGAGACTAGTGAATCAAGCCAATCAGCTGATTCAATAAAAAAAGTTTCAAAACCTCCAAAAAAAGATATAACGGTGACAGAAAAGGTCAATAAAACATTGGAAAAAATGACATTGGAAGAAAAAGTCGGGCAACTGTTTATGGCCCGTGTCCCAGAACAAAACCAAATAGCAGACATTCAAAAGTATCATTTAGGCGGCTATTTACTTTTTGATCGTGACATGGAAGGAAAAGGTCAAGCAGAAGTAAAACAAGCGATTGCCAGTTATCAAGCAGCTAGTAAAACACCTATGTTTATTGGATCTGATGAAGAAGGCGGAACGGTTAGTCGATTGAGCCGGAATCAAATCGTCTCCCCAGCATTCAAAAGTCCTCAAGCCTTGTATCAAGAAAATGGCTGGGATAGTATCTTACAAGAAATCGAGCGCAAGGCTCAAGTTTTTGGTGAATTGGGAATTCAACTAGGAATGTTCCCTGATGCAGATGTATCAACAGATCCACAATCCTTTATCTATGATCGAACAATTGGGATGGATGCAGCAGGAACTAGTCAATACGTTAAACTTAGTGTTGAAGAAATGAAGAAGCAAAAACTTGGCTCTACATTGAAACATTTCCCAGGGTATGGCAATAATCGCGATTCTCATGTGGAAATAGTAACAGATAATCGCTCGCTTGATGAATTACGAAAAAATGATTTCTTGCCTTTTGAAGCAGGGATTAAAGCAGGCGCTGACAGTATCATGGTCTCTCACAATATTGTCTCAGCGATTGATAGCAATTATCCGGCTTCAATTTCAAAACCAATTCATGACGTGATTCGTAATGAACTAGGCTTTACAGGTGTGATTATGACAGATGATATGGATATGGCAGGATTAGCAGATTTTATTTCACAAGACGAAGCAGGGTTGCAAGCTCTGCAAGCTGGAAATGATATGATCTTGTCATCAAGTTACAGCACACAGATTCCTTATATTTTAATGGCAATCAAAAATGGAGAATACAGTGAAAAACAATTGGATCAATCAGTCAAACGGTTATTAACTTGGAAAGCTAAACTAGGTTTGATATAAACAGGAGCGAACAGTAGCCTTATTCATTTAAGGAATTGTGAGAATAAAATATTGAAAATTTCATCTATTTCTTGTTCTAATGGAAAATATTAAAATAATCGACTGGATTAATCCAGTCGATTATTTTATGCTATTATTCTTTCTCAATACTAAAACAATCAACAACAATTATTATTGAGATATATCTAATTTTCAATTAATTGAAAATTTTGAAACAGTCAATTGTGCTCACGTTTACAAGTGAATCAGCTTTTTTTACTGACAAATTTTTTAATACTTAATAAATTCACTGAAATTTGCAAATAAAAAAGTTACTGTGATTAACTTTGTCAGGTAACACAGTAACTAATCAAATTTGTTCTAACCTATTATAAATAAAAAGAGCTTTCTTTTATCATTTTTAAATTTACTTTTACTAGTTATTTGCTAAAGAAATGACTTCTTCTGATTCTAAATCAAAGAAATGACTATTACTAATATCAAAAGCTAATTCAATGATTTCCCCCGGATTATGGAAGTCTCTAGCATCTACTCGAGAAATAAACTCAGTATTTCCTATTTTTGAATAGAGCATTGTTTCCGCACCGAGTAGCTCAGAAACAATGATTTCGGCTTTGACAGTAGACTCAGGGGCGGTATCTATCGCAATTTGCTCTGTATGGATATCTTCAGGACGGATACCAAAAATGACTTCTTTTCCTTCGTATCCTCGTTCCACTAAAACCTTATTTTTTCCCTCAGGAATGGTTAAGTTTAAACCATGATCGTTTGTGATAGTACCATTAGACAATGTTACTTTAAAAAAGTTCATGGCTGGAGAGCCGATAAATCCTGCAACAAACACATTTTCTGGTGAATTGTAGACTTCTTGTGGAGAACCAATTTGCTGTATGAAGCCATCTTTCATGATGACAATCCGATCAGCCATTGTCATAGCTTCTGTTTGATCGTGCGTTACATATATCGTTGTAGTATTTAGCTGTTGATGAAGTTTTGCAATCTCGGCTCGCATTGCAACTCTTAATTTTGCATCAAGATTTGAAAGGGGTTCATCCATTAAGAATACTTGAGCATCTCTAACAATTGCTCTTCCCAAAGCAACTCGCTGTCTCTGACCACCAGATAGAGCTGCTGGTTTTCTACCCAAATATTCGGTAAGTCCTAGTATATCAGCAGCGTTTTCAACTCTCGATTTAATTTCATTTTTATCAAATTTTCGTAGTTTAAGTCCAAAAGCCATATTATCAAAGACTGTCATGTGAGGATAAAGTGCATAATTTTGGAATACCATTGCGATATCTCGATCTTTAGGAGCAACATCATTCATTAACTTTCCATTAATCGAAAATTCTCCTTCTGATATGTCCTCTAAACCGGCAATCATTCTTAGGGTTGTTGATTTTCCACAACCAGACGGTCCCACAAAAACAATAAATTCGTGATCTTTGATATTCAAATTAAAATCAGTAACAGAATAGTTTTCATTATTCTCGTATTTTTTATAGATATTTTTTAAAGCGATTTCAACCATTGTTTCTCCTCCTTAAGTTTACAAACAAACTATACATGATTTGTTTATTTTTGCTCAACATAATCTTATACAAGAAAATGGGCGATTTTTGTATAAAATGCCGAATCTTGCTAAGTGTTGTCAAAATTTCTGATAAGTAAATGACAAAGAAATAAACTATCTGCTTCTTTTAAATTAATCCCTGTTTCTGTATAGAATTTTTCAATTTTATACAGAAGTGTGTTTCTATGCATAAATAAGTCCTTAGAAGTTAAACTAATATTTCCTAAATTTCTCCACAAAATAGGAATAATCTTACGTAGCTCACTTTCCTTAATCCATTTGTGGAATAGATTTGAAAGTAAACGACTTTTTTTAATCGGGATATCTGAATAAACATCTATAATAGCAGTCGTAATATCCTGACATTTTTGATTCAAAGAGCAGCTTGAGAAAATTTTTTGTTCTTCTAGAAAAAAATTTTTGAACTCTTCGTTGGCAATCTGAAAGGAACCTACAAAAAGTTGAGTAGTAACATCAAAATCTGTATCAAGTGCCAAAAATACACCTTCAAGTTCCGTTTTGTCTAAATAAATATCAGATTCTTTTTCTACAATAATTACAAAATTTTCATTTAGAAAGAAGAAATCTACCATATGTAAAAAAATTGTTTGTATTTCGTCTTGCCAGAGTTGTTTTAAAGGAAATTGTGTATAGTTAAGCTTCACTTGAAGAATTCTAAAATTTCCTGACTTATCTATTTTTCTCCCCTCAAACAAATAGGAATACCAAGGATGCTTTTCTATATCAAGATTGAGAGAATGTTGTTTGATAAAAAGTGAAAATAACTTTTCTTCGCGCTCAGTTAAACTATTTTTAGGTAAGGTGATAATTCCTTCATTTGTTGGAAGATAAATATTATTTTGATTGCCAGTATTCATTCTTTGCATAGATGCAGAAGGATACAAAGCTTTAATATCTTGGTAGTTTATTTTCATGATTGCCATCTTTCCTCTCATTTTAATAATAATCTTTAATAAGTCGTTTTGTAAGGGGTTTCTTATACTATTATAGGTGATTACGCGATAAAAAAGAAGATATTTCCTTAATTTGTAAAATAAAAAAAGATATTTCCTTTTTTTGAGATATGTAGTATACTCATTTTGCAAACGAATACAGAAAGCGTTTTCTTTAGAGTGGGGAGGAAGTTAAATAAAATATGTGGAATCAAATTAAGAAAATTAAGGAGGAGTTATTGACGTGAACAAAAAGAAGAAGGTCTTAGGCATTGAAAATCCTTATTCAGGCTATTTATTTATTGCCCCTCAAGTTTTATTGATGATTGTATTTATTATCTATCCAGTTGTTAAAGGATTCAAAATGAGCTTTTATGAATTCTATGGAATGGATTCATATTTTATTGGTTTAGCTAACTTTACTAACTTATTCAATGATCCTATTTTTATTCGATCTATTTTTAATACGGTTTTATTTGTTGCAGCGATAGTCATTTTAACGATTATTTTTGCTTTATTCGTAGCAACAGCTGTTTATGATAAAAATTCAAGATACGTTTCATTTATTCGTGGAAGCTATTATTTACCCGTTATGGTTTCAATGGTAGTTATGAGTATTATTTGGAATTTCTTATTGAATCCATCAAATGGTTTGATTAGTTATGCTCTAGATAATATAGGAATTGAAGGAGTTAATCTTTTAGGAAATACCAAAACAGTTATGCCAGTCATCATTTTTGTCACCTTTGTGGGAAATGTTGGACAAGCAATTATTCTCTATTTAGCTACGATGATTGGATTACCTGAAGATTATTTTGAAGCAGCACAATTAGATGGTGCAACGAGATGGCAGAGGATTCGATATATTTTAATTCCATTAATGAAACCAACAACTGCCTATTTAGTCGTTATTAATATTATTGCTGTTCTAAAAATATTCGTGGTCATTCAATTATTGACAGGTGGAGGTCCAAATAATGCTTCTGTTACAATGATGTACTATTTGTATCAAAATGCTTTTATTTATAACAATACGGGTATTGCCTCTGCTATTGGGGTCTTAATGTTTATTATTGCTCTATTATTAAGTGTGCCGCAGCTCAAGTCATTCATAAGAACGAAGTAATTAGGAGGAGAGAAATGTTAAGAAAATTAGCACGAATGGAAAAGTTTGATTTAGTTACCAACATAGTCGTACTTGTCATCGCTCTTTTGTTTTTACTTCCATTATTTTGGCTACTGACAAATACGTTTAAAACATCAACTGAAATTTACCAAATGCCACCAGATATTTTACCAAAACACTGGTTTTTAGGTAATTTAGAAGAATTATTTCGAGGACAACCTGCTTTCCAATGGATTGTCAATAGCTTCATTGTTTCATTTTTTACTGGTCTCTTAAGTGTTTTGATCTCTGCTTTAGCAGCTTATGGGTTTGCAAAATTACATTTTAAAGGGCAGACAGTTCTATTTTTAGTCGTGATTGCTTCTATTATGGTGCCAAAAGAAACATTTATTGTACCATTGTTTGATGTTGTCGTTAGACTAAATTGGATAGATACTTACCAAGCAATGATTGTTCCTAATTTAGCAACAGGTTTTGGTACGTTTATGCTTTATTCTTATTTTAAAGCGATTCCTGAATCGATTCGTGAATCAGCTAAAATTGATGGGGCAAATGAGTGGACTGTTTTTTATAAATTGATGCTCCCTATCGTTAAACCAGGTTTAGGAGCACTATTTATTTTAAATTTTGTAACAGCTTGGAATGATTACTTATGGCAGTTATTGATGGCACGAAGTAAAGAGATGAAGACTTTGACGATTGGAGTTGCTAGTTTGCAACAAGATGTGAATCCTAATATTGGTCTGCGAGTTGCCGGAGCCGCCATCGCAGCATTACCTATGATTCTGATTTTCTTCTTGTTTCAGCGTTTCTTTACAAAAGGCGCAACAGCTGGAGCAGTTAAAGAATAATGAAAGGAGAGAAATCCATGAAAAAAGTAATCATTGCTGTAGTAACGTTTTGTTTAGCGTTGGTTAGTCTTTCAAGTTGTGCTTCTGAAGAAAAAGCAAGTAATGAAATTGAAGTATGGCTGACACCACAATGGCAAGGAACTTATAGTGCTGATGAAAAAGGTGCTGACTATGATAGCTTCTTTAAAACAGCAGTTAAAATGTATGAAAAAGAGCATCCAGGAACAAAAATTGATATTCAGGTGATCCCAGGGGATGAACGTGATAGCAAACTTAGCGTTGCTACACAAACAAATACATTACCGGATGTTTTCTTTGAATCAAGTTTTGCTATGACTAACTATGCTCATCAAGGGCTACTGGAACCATTTAATTCAATTATTGATAAAAAGAATAAAGCAGATATTTCTGAGGCAATTTGGGATAACGTAAATATCAATGATAAAACATATTTTTATCCTTTTGCGCAAAATCCTGGCATGCTCGTCTATAATGCGGACATGTTTAAACAAGCCGGGTTAGAAAAATATATAGCTGGGAAAGATGCTATTGCAAATTGGACAATGGAAGATTTCAAAACAGTGCTAACTGCGCTCAAGAAAAATAATGATAAAGTCTCTCCATTTGGCTTTTACGCTAAGAATAATCAAGGGGATACTTGGAATATGATGTATCTCAGAATGTTTGGTAGTAGTTTTTATGATGAAAGTGGTCAATTGAATGTCAATGATAAAAAAGGAATCGCTGCACTTGATTTTATCAAAGAATTAAATACAAAAGGGTTGATTCCATCGGGTGCTGAATCACTTTCGAGTAATGACGTGAATGCCATGTTCCAAAATCAACAGGTAGGTATTAGTTTTGCTAATGCAGTACTTTATGAGGGCATGCTAGACAATATGAAAGGCGGTTCTTTAGATAAATTTGATATTCGTTTAGCTAATATTCCAAGTATGGATGGACCGCAATCCTTTACGTATGTTCTGGGTTCTGCAGTTTTTAATACGAATGGGGAAGAGCGAATGGAGTTAGCACAAGACTTCGTTAAATTCTATTCTGAAAACCAAGAATTGGTAAAAGCGAGCATGAACTTTTTACCGGTAAGGGAAAGTGTTATCGCAGAGGAAGCAGATACTTTACCGCTACTTCCAGCATATGTTAACAATGATCAATATGTGATTAACTTTTCAAATAATACACCTGGCTATTCGGAAATCAGAAATGCATTATTTCCAGAAATCCAAGCGACCTTGACTGGAGAGAAATCTTCTAAAGAAGCACTAGATTCTTTTGTAAAATCTGGAAATAAAGCAATTGATACCGGCCTGCGACGTTCAAAGGCGCTCAACGATGACTAGAAAATAATTACAAGTTTAAAAGAAACAGGTACTGAAAGGAAAGAATCTATGATTTATGATAAGTTAGAGAATTTAAATACCTATACGGCGCTTCATCCGAATTTAGCGATAGCTAGTCAATTTCTAACTGGAGTAGCAGAGGAGTCCACTCTAATTTCTGGGAAGAATCCTATTTTAGAAAATCAAGTTTTTTTGATGAAGCAAATGAATAAGTTAACTAGTAAAGCATCGTCAGCTTTTGAATACCATCAATGTTATGCTGATCTGCATATCGTCACAGAAGGAGCAGAACGAATTAGCTATGGAAGTGGAAGAATAAATAGTATCAAGGAGTTTGATGAAACCAACGATTTTGGTTTGGTCTCATGCAGTGAGCAAGTTAGTTTTGATTTAAAACCAGGTTATTTCTTACTTTTTTTTCCGAATGAAGCACATCAACCGGGAAAAATTTCAGTGGGAGGGAATCTTGTAAAAAAACAAGTAGTGAAAATTTTAATTTAATGATAGATTAATCAGGGATAAAGGGGGGAGAAAAATGCCAAAAGAGATGAATTTAGTCTTAGAAATACAAACTAGATATAACGAGCTGACAAAAGCAGAAAAGAAGATTGCTGATTATATTCTTCAAAACAAACAAAAAGTGATTTATATGTCGATTACAGAATTAGCGAATGTTTGCGATGTCGGGGAGACAAGTATTTTTAGATTTTGTCGAACACTAGATTTTGGTGGCTATCAGGAGTTTAAGATGCAGTTGTCTTTATATCTTGCATCTAATGAAAACACAGCTGAAAAAAGGGATGTAACATATGATGTAGATTTTGAAAAGGAACGACTAGAGTATCATCTAGCAGTTCTTAGAGAAACGCAACAACTATTAGATCAAAAAAATGTGATTGATATTGTCCAATTTATGGAAAAAGCTGAATCAATTTATTTCTTTGGTGTTGGGGGGAGCCTACAAATGGCACAAGTTATGTGGAGTAAGTTTCTTCGTATTTCTCCTAAAGTAAGGCTGATAACAGATTCGCATATGCAGGCGATAACAACGTCTATGATGACTGAAAAAGATTTAATTTTTTTAGTTTCTTATTCAGGAGCATCCAAAGATGTTGTCGATATTGCTGAAATTGCTAAGAGCGTAGGGGCCACAGTAGTAGGTATCACACGTTATCAAAAATCCCCGCTGACAGCTTATACAGATGCAGTTTTGCTATGTAGTAGTCAAGAATCACCATTAGCAGGAGGAGCAATGACGGTACAGATGAGTCAGCTCTATTTGTTAGATATCTTGTACCATACTTATTATGAACGCAATCGAGCAAGTAGTTTGACCAATCAACAAAAAGGCGCAAAAGCTGTTGCAGATAAATTGTATTAAGACTAAGGAGGTATTCCCATGAGGACGAGAGGGAAGGAAGAAATAGTAAGTATTTTTGATATGGATAGTAGATTGACCAAAAGCCTTTCTGGGCTTTACAGTTTATTTATTTTGAATGTCCTATTTATTATTTGCTGCCTTCCTGTCGTAACAATTGGGATTGCCCAATGTAGTCTTTATGCCAGTATTCTAGAAATAAAAAATGGAAATACTCAGGCTCCCTTTGTGATTTATTGTGATGCCGTCAAAAAATATGGAAAAAAAAGCTTTTCCTTAGGTCTGATTGAATTATTTGGTATAGGTGTCTTTTACCTCGACTGGCTAATTATTAATTTAAGTCATAAAAATTTTTCTTATAACCTAAAAGTCCTATATTTTGGTATCGGTATTTTATTATTAGTAACTCTTTTTCATGCGATACCAATGAGTTTGGGTTACAAAAAATCCTTAAAACATCTAATAAAAGAAAGTTTTATCGCAGCGAGTCTTAATCTTGTACCATCTTTTATTTTGCTAGCGGGGGCCTTTGTTCTTTCAATATTATTTAATATAAGTGTATTGGTAACAATGGCTTTATTTTCGTTCTTTTTAGTTATTGGATTTTCATGGGTAACGTATTTTCATGTGTTGCTGATAGAGCAGAATAATAAATATAAGAATGAGAGTTAAAAAAATGATCGGAGGAAGTTACTTGGATAAGAAAATTGCCAAATTAAAAGGAAAATTGATTGTTTCATGTCAAGCTTTGCCAGATGAACCGTTACATTCATCTTTTGTTATGGGTAGAATGGCGGTTGCCGCAGAAATTGGTGGGGCAGTTGGCATTCGTGCAAATACTAAAGAAGATATTATTGAGATTAAGAAAAAAGTTGATCTACCGGTTATTGGGATTGTAAAACGTGATTATGTGGATTCGAAAGTATATATTACTCCGACAATCAAAGAAATTGATGAATTAGTTGAAGCTAAATCAGAAATCATTGCTTTAGATGCAACAATGGATGAGCGACCAGGAGGAAAAAATTTAGAGAGTTTCTTCCATGAAATCAAAGAAAAATATCCAAATCAGTTATTAATGGCAGACTGTTCTACATTAGAAGAAGCGTTATTTGCCGATCAGTTAGGATTTGATTTTATCGGAACGACATTAATCGGTTATACAGAACAAAGTCAATCGCTCGAAGTAGATGCGAATGATTTTGAGATCATTAGAGCTATTTTAGCACAGGTGAAACATCCCGTGATTGCAGAAGGAAACATCGATACTCCGGAAAAAGCAAAACGTGTTCTAGAATTAGGCTGCTTTAGTGTTGTCGTTGGTTCAATTATTACTAGACCACAAGTAATTACCAAACGTTTTGCTGAAAAAATTAATGAAAAGTAGGGGGAAGAATATGAGAGATTTAACTAAATATGAAGGCGTTATCCCAGCATTTTATGCTTGTTATGATGAGCAAGGGGAAATCAGTCCTGAAAGAGTTCAAAAACTAACACAATATTTTATTGATAAAGGTGTTAAGGGTGTATATGTCAATGGTTCTTCAGGTGAATGTATCTACCAAAGTATCGAAGACCGTAAAATTGTTTTAGAAAACGTGATGGAAGTCGCTAAGGATAAATTGACCGTTATTGCACATGTTGCTTGCAATAGTGTAAAGGATAGTATGATTTTAGCTAAACACGCTGAAGATTTAGGAGTAGACAGTATTGCTGCAATTCCACCGATTTATTTCCACTTGCCTGAATATTCAATTGCAGAATATTGGAATTCAATCAGCGCAGCTGCTCCCAATACAGATTTTATTATTTATAATATTCCGCAATTGGCTGGAGTAGCGTTAACGCCAAGTCTTTATGCTGAAATGTTAAAGAATCCAAATGTGATTGGCGTAAAAAATTCCTCTGTTTCTGTCCAAGATATTCAAACTTTTGCAGTACTTGGAGGAGAAGAACATATTGTCTTTAATGGACCGGATGAGCAATTTTTAGGCGGTCGTGTGATGGGCGCAAGAGCTGGGATTGGCGGCACGTATGGTGTGATGCCAGAATTATTCTTACAATTAAATCGGCTGATCGAAACCAAAAAGCTGACAGTAGCTAAAGAACTACAAAATACGATTAATGAAATCATCACTTTGATGGTATCTGGACATGGAAACATGTATTCAGTAGTCAAAGAAATTTTACGCATAAATGAAGGGTTTTCAATCGGGGATGCACGTTCACCACTGGCTTCGATTAATGATGATGATCGTGAAACTGTTCAAAAAGCTGCGGAGTTGATTCAAGCAACGAAACAAAAATTTTGCCACTAAAATCGAGGTAGAAGAATGAAAAAATATGTAGTGATTGATATCGGTGGGACCATGATTAAATACGGTCTCGTTGATGAAGCAGGAAATCTACTTGAAAAAGCCAAACGGACAACGGAAGCAGAGCTTGGTGGTAGAGGGATTATGGCAAAGGTTTGTTCAATCATTGATTCTTACCAAATGAAATACTCATTAGCAGGAATTTGTCTGTCATCAGCGGGTATGGTTGATCCAGAAAAAGGTGAAATCTTTTATTCTGGTCCAGCAATCCCCGATTATGCAGGGACTAAATATAAAGAAGTACTAGAAGCGAAATACTTACTCCCTTGCGAGATTGAAAATGATGTGAATTGCGCTGGTTTAGCTGAAGTATTTTCTGGTGCAGCTAAGAACAGTAAGATTACTGTGTGTTTGACAATCGGAACAGGAATTGGCGGCAGCCTATTAATTGGTAATCGATTGTTTCATGGATTTAGTAATAGTGCTTGTGAAATCGGTTATTTAAAAATGGCAGATTCAACGTTCCAAGAATTAGCATCGACAACTGCATTAGTCGATTACGTATCAAAAGGCCAAAAAATAAATACTGAGCAGTGGGATGGGTACCGTATTTTTGAGGAAGCTAAAATGGGAAATCAGCAGTGTATTGCAGCAATCGATCGAATGGTTGACTACTTGGGTCAAGGAATTGCAACAATTTGTTATGTGATCAATCCAGAAACGGTCGTCTTAGGTGGCGGAATCATGGCTCAAAAGGAATATTTAGCGAGAAAAATTGAAACAGCAGTAAATAAACACCTATTAAGTAGTCTAGCGACTAAAACTAAAATTACATTTGCCCATCATGAAAATGATGCTGGACTTTTGGGTGCATATTATCATTTTAGAAATCGTCATACAGAGGATGATTAATGATGATTGAAACGATGACTATCGAAGAAATGATGAACTATACAGGTCGTCAAGATCCGCCAATTGATATGGATAAATTCTGGCAGAATGAAAAGAATAAAGTCAGCACTTTAGCTAATTATCATCTTGAAAAAAAAGCCTTTAATCTTGATTTTGTGGATTGCTATGAATTGACTTTTACAGGAACAAATGGTTCACAGATTTATTCTAAATGTTTATTTCCAAAGGCAGTTGATAAAGTACCGACACTTTTCTACTTCCATGGTTATCAAGGTCAAAGTCCTGATTGGACAGAGAATTTAAAATATGTTTGTGCAGGTTATGGTGTAGTCTGTATGGATGTTAGAGGTCAAGCAGGAAGGTCTCAAGATTTAGGGTTATTTGATGGAATGACAGTTAAAGGCCAAGTAATTCGTGGGGCAATTCAAGGAAAAGAAACACTTTTTTACAAAGATGTATATTTAGACATTTATCAATTAGTTGAAATCGTGGCATCATTAGATTTTGTAGATGAGACTAACTTAATGAGTTGTGGTGGATCACAGGGTGGTGCCCTAGCATTGATATGTGCAGCATTGAATGAGAAAATCAAGAAAACAGTAGCGATTTATCCTTTCTTATCAGATTTTAAACGGGTATTGGAGTTAGGAAACCATAGTGAACCATATGACGAATTATTTAGGTATTTTAAGTTTTCTGATCCATTTCATAATACAGAAGAATTTTTTTTATCTAACTTATCTTATATTGATGTAAAAAATTTTGCTTCTAAGATCAAATGTCCAGTCTTAATGATAACAGGATTGGAGGATGACGTTTGTCCTCCGTCAACACAATTCGCAATTTATAATCGAATACAAACAGAAAAGGAAATAAAAATCTTACCAGAATATGGGCATGAAGCAATGAATGTTAAAGTAAATGACTTAATTTATGACTACTTAATTGGTTCAACTATTATAGATGTCTTTGAATAAAAAGAGTAAATAAGAACACAGTAGTCGAGAGAATCCAGCTCTTTACAGATTTCTAAGTTATTAATTCAATGATTGAAGGACGATGTAATTATAATTAAACAAAGAAACAATCAATTTATATAAAAAGGACTGAATCTCAAATTTTGAGAGCCAGTCCTTTTTGACGTACTAAATAATAAGATCTCAGGGGAAAATCTATCAATATCAAGCTTCTATCTGTGTGTTTTAGTCTAAAAGAGAATCACAAAAGAATTATTAAGTACAAGACATCATTAGCATGTGTATTGATGTTTTTAAGAAAAATGATTTAATTCAGTGAAAACTGAGCTTGATACAATTTTTTATAATAGCCATCTTTTTCTAGCAAGGTTTGATGATTACCAATTTCCACAATTTGTCCGTGATCGAGGACAAGGATTTGATCGGCATTTTGGATTGTTGATAAACGATGAGCAATGACAAAACTAGTATGATTGTTCATCATGGCAAGAAATGCCCGCTGGATTTTTTGTTCGGTCAATGTATCAACAGAACTAGTTGCTTCATCAAGGATTAACATGGCTGGGCGGCTGATCATGGTTCGAGCGATGGTCAACAATTGACGTTGTCCGTCAGAAAGTTTGATCCCAGCAGCACCTACGATTGTGTCTAACTTATCAGGTAAGCGTTGTACAAAATCATACATGTAGGCATCATTTAAAGCAGCATAGATTTCTTCATCGGTTGCTGATTTGCGACCGTAACGAAGATTTGCACGCAAGCTGCTGTCCATCAACCAAGTTTCTTGCAAGACCATCCCGAATTGTTGGCGTAAGCTATCCCGGGTAAGTTTGCGTATGTCCGTACCATCGATGGTAATCTTTCCTTGATCTACTTCGTAAAAACGCATCAACAAATTTACTAACGTTGATTTACCTGCGCCCGTTTTTCCAACAATAGCAATCGTTTCACCGGGTTCAACAGTCAAGTTAAACTCTTCAATCAATCGTTGATCTTTTTGATAGGAAAAGGACACATGATCAAAAACGACTTTTCCTTTAGCTTCAGTCAAGGCTAGTGCGGTTGGAGCGTCAGCTTGTTCAATCGGTTCTTTCAGCAATTCAAATGAGCGATCAAGTCCGGCGATGGCTGTTTGTATCTGGATCGTGATACCAGAAAGTTCGATAAAGGGTTTGGTGAACTGACTGGAATAAATGGTAAAACTAGAGATGATCCCAATCGTAACACCGCTATTAGTTTTTAAAGCTAATAATCCACCGACTAGTCCAACCATCAAATATGCTAGATGGTCAACAAAGCGCGATGAAGGATTTGTGATGGCTGAAGCAAATTGTGCTTTTTGTCCTCGTACATATAATTCTTGATTCAATGCTTCAAACTGTAGTTGATTTTGAGTTTCTCGCTGAAAGGCTTTGACGATTTTTTGATGACTAACCATCTCTGTAATAAAGCCTGAAATCGAGCCGACTAATTGTTGTTGGCTTGTAAAGTATTGCTGTGAAGTACGAGCAACAATATAGGTCAATAAAAAGATGATTGGTGTTGCGACTAAGACGACTACAGTCAACATCGGACTAAGATGCAGCATAAAAACGAAAGCCACCAAAACAACAGTCATACCAGAGAATAATTGGTTGAAAATCGCGGAGATGGCAGTAGAAATATTATCCATATCATTAGTGAATCGGCTGACAATATCGCCTTTTGAGCTTTGATCATAGTAACTTAAGGGCAATTGATTCAAATGTGTGAATGTTTCTTCCCGCAACTTGGCGACAGAGTCAAAGGCGACCGTATTTCCTAAGCGTTGGATGAGGTATTGGCTGACGACGGTCACTAAAAAAATTCCGATGAACAATTGCAGAATTTGAAAAAGGTGATCAAAATCAACGGTTCCTTGATTAACCATCTGATCGACGGCTACCCCGATATAATAAGTCATCAGAACTGAAGTGACTCCGCTAGCAATGCCTAAAAGGATTGCAGCGGTCAATTCTTTTGGATACGCTGATAGGTAAGGTAGAAATAATTTTAACGACTGAAAAAGATTCTTTTTAGTGAGCATTAGCTGGCCTCGCTTTCTGCTTGAGATGCGACTAATTCTTGGTAAAGTTCAGAAGTATTCAACAACTCTTCATGAGAACCTTGAGCAGAGATTTTTCCGTTGTACATCAATAAGATGGTCTCAGCTGATTGGATTGAACGCAAACGCTGAGAAATAATGATGACGCCGCAGTCTAGTTCTTGCTTCAATGCTTGGCGCAACTCTAGGTCTGTTTGATAATCCAAGGCAGATAGAGAGTCATCTAAAATCAAAAGTTTGGGTTTGCGAATCAAGGCACGTGCGATTGTTAGACGTTGACGCTGTCCACCGGAAAAATTTTTCCCATTTTCTAAGATGGGAGTGTCCAATCCGTTTGGTAAATGTTCAACGAACTCACTAGCTTGAGCAGTTGCTAAGGCTGCCCAGCATTCAGCATCAGAAGCATCTTGTTTTCCCCATTGTAGATTTTCACGGATTGTCCCGCTAAATAAAACTGCTGTTTGAGGCACAAGTGCGATAGCTGAGCGTAAGTCATCCAATGCCCAGTCTTTGACATTGCTGCCTGCAAAATGGATTGCTCCAGCAAAAGGGTCGTAAAAGCGTGGAATCAAGTTAATCAATGTAGATTTTCCGCTGCCGGTCGCTCCAGTGATGCCAAGAATTTTATTTTTTTCCAAAGTGAATGAGATATCTTGCAAGGCCAATCCAGATTTTTTCGTGTAACGAAAATCTACGTGATCAAATACAACTAACGGTGCGTGTTCGATTACTTGGTGAATCGTTCCAGTATCGATTAATGATGGGTCGGTCGCAAAAACTTCGTTGATTCGATTAGCCGATGCAGCTGCGCGAGTGAAAAGAATGACTAAATTTGAAACGACAATCAAAGCTAAAAGCATCTGGTTCATATAATTGATCAAAGCTAGGATTTGACCTTGTTCTAAATGCCCCAGATTTACTTTGAAACCGCCAAAATATAACAAGGCGACAACGCCGGCATTCATAATCAATGTCGTACTAGGGGAAAGTAAGGCAGAGATATTTGCGACTTTTTGATTTAATCGTGAGATTTCTTCTGTTTCTTCAGTAAAATGGGCTGTTTCTGTCTTTGTACGAGCAAAAGCCCGAATGACTCGGACGCCGCTTAGATTTTGGGTAACTAGTTGGTTTAATTGATCCAATTTTTGCTGAATTTTTTTGTAAAGGGGGACAGAATAATGAATGATCAAAAAAAGGACCAGACAAAAAATCGGCAACAAAACCAAAAAGATAATCCCCATCTGCCAATCAATATAAAAGGCCATGATGACCGATCCAATACTTAAAAAAGGCGCTCGAACGACTAGGCGAATCAACATCGCCAAAGCATTTTGCATTTGATTAATGTCATTGGTCATTCGAGTGATTAAAGTATCTGTACCAAAATGGTTCAGTTCGTTGTGGGAAAAACGATTGATTTTTTCCATCAAACGATTTCGCAAAACTGTCCCGAAACCTTGAGAGGCAATCGAAGCGTAATATTGACAGATCAGGGCACAAATCAGCCCGATAATCGATAATCCTAGCATAGAAAGAGCCATTTCAATTACTTTTTTTTGATCATGTAAAGCGATGCCTTCATCGACTAAGCGTGCCATAAACAAAGGCAAGATCAATTCAAAGACGGCCTCTAGGAATTTGAAAAAAGGCCCTAAAGTGATTTCTTTTCGATAATTTCTGGCATAACGTAAAAGTTGAAACATATAAGTTCCTCCAATAAGTGCTAATAAGCAAAATAGAATTGCTTCTATTGTAACGTATTTGTCAACCGAATCTGAAGATGGTGTTTTAAAAAGTGGGAAGAGATAACTCGTGTGATTTAAAAGAGTGATCGAATTTTGAAATTTTTTAGTTTTATTAATTAGTTGCTGTACTAGCATTTTCTGCTCATCCATGGAATAATTGAGCTGAGGATTAGGAGGAATGACATGGAACAGGTTTTTACAAATGTCGTGCTATTGTTTTTTTGCTATTCATTTATCGGCTGGTTATGGGAGACAGTCTATTGTTCGATCAAAGCCAGGCATTTCGTGTATCGCGGGTTTTTATTAGGGCCTATCACACCAATCTATGGTTTCGGCGTTGTAGGTGTGTTGTATTTGATTGAACCGTATCAACAAAATATCGTCTTACTCTTTTTCTTAGCCCTGATTTTAGTGACGGTCTTGGAGTATCTGACGAGTTTTTTGCTAGAGAAAATATTTCATTTAACGCTGTGGGACTATAAGGATGTTCCATTGAATATTAATGGACGCATAGCCGTACCGGTATCGCTTTTTTGGGGAGTAGCATGTGTGTTTATTGTTCGCGTTTTAAATCCCTATTTGATGCATTTGATCACTGGTTGGCAACAGCGTTTTGGGCTGTTTTTGCCTATGATCTTGTTGATGGTCATAAGTTTTGATCTAGGATTCACCTTAGCGAATCTAGCTTCATTACGCCAAGCGATGAACAAGATGAGTACAACAATCCAGGACAAAAAAGAACAGGTGCAAGCTGATCTTGGCGAGTTGAAAGTTGCGGCGGAAGAGCGATTGCAAAATCACCAATGGTTGACTGAAATCAAAGAACAACCAGAGTGGCGTAAACAATTACCTAAGTTGAATTTTCAAGAACGCCGCTTTTTGACTAGTTTTCCCAATATGAAGTCTAAGGAAATAAAGAGTCCTTTAACAGAAATTCGGCAATTAGCTAAAGAGTTGCGAAAGAAATAATCTGCTGAGATATCTGAAAAAAATCGTCCCCCAGACTTGGGTGGACGATTTTTTCGCTGATTCCTATAAAATGATCTACATCTTACAAGAAACTACTTCATTTTGTAATGAATTGTAATACAGTTGAAACAAAAAGTCGCTTTTTTTCTCGTATAATAACGAAGGATAAGTAGAAAGGTGGACGTTTAAGTGAAAAAGCAAATGTTTGGGTTCGTTGCCACGCTGTTGTTGGGGGCTAACATACTTTTACCAGTCTTTGCACAAGCAGAGTCTCTCAGTGATTTAGACAAAAAAGAATCTGCAATCGTTCGTCAAAGCGATAAAATCAGTGGAGAATTACAATTGGCATTAAATGATGTCAACGAGAAATATCAAGAAGTCAATGACATTCGAATAAAGATCAGCCAAAATGAGGCGACTTTGAAAAAAACCAAAGCAAACATTATCGAAACTGAACAAAAAATTGAACAACGTAAAGCAGTAATCGCCGAGCGAATGAAAACAGCACAAGTTAATAATAGGACTGATCGCTCAATCGAGGCGCTATTGGAAGCGAAAGATCTAGGTGAATTTTTGAATCGTGCGTTTGTGATGTCTGTAATCCAAAATGCAGAAAAGACTAAAGTAGCTAGTTTGGGTGAAGCTAAAGATCAATTGACTGAGTTAAAGGCTACTCAAGAAAAAACACAGAATCAATTAAAAAAAGATAGTCAAAAACTTGAGGCTGAAACAGCCAAATTAGACAATAAAATGGCAAATTTAAAACAAGAATTAGCTGATAATAAAACAAATTTAGCAAAAATCAGCCAAGCAAAAGAAGTTGAAACAGCCAGACAAGCTGCTGAAAAAGCGCAAAAAGCTCAAGCGGCAAAAGAAGCAGCTGAAAAAGAGGCAGCCGAAAAAGAAGCGATAAAAAAAGCAGCTGAAACAAAAAAAGCCTCACAAGCTGTCAAAGCTCAAGCTTCTTCACAGCCGGCTAAAACGACACCGTCAATTTCAAGTTCACAACAACCTGCTGCAAGTACCAGCGAACAACCAAAACCAGAACCAGCAAAACCAGCTGTACCAAGTACACCAACGACTTCTGGCCGTACATTGCAAATGGAATCAACAGCCTACTCTTGTGCGGAATCAGTTAATACGTATTTTACTGCAATGGGAATTGACTTACGCCAAAATCCTCAAGTGGTAGCGGTGGATCCAAGCGTTATTCCATTGGGATCAATGGTAGAAGTTTCCGGTTACGGTATTGCAATCGCTGGCGACACTGGTGGTGCGATTAAAGGAAATATCATTGATTGCCATTTTTCAACAGTTGAAGAATGTATTCAATGGGGACGTCGTTCAGTCACAGTGACTGTTATCAGTTAAAAAGACAGAAAAAATATCCGAACTAGATATAGTGTGTTTACTGCAGAAGTGACACGTATATCGTTCGGATATTTTTTTATAGTATACCTTTTTGCTAAGAAACAAGGCAGATGAAATGATAGACATACTAACATCATAGTTACAATCATCTTTTTCACGATCAAAGAAATTATTGAGTAAGCATTATCTAAGTTATTACTATTGTTATTTCATTATTTTTTATTAGCGATTAAAAATCGCGGTGCTAACTGAATCATTTCAAAATGGAACGGTATTTTTAATGGAAAAAACAGTAGTTTAAATTATTTAAATATCATTTTTAGTTATAAAATATTATTTTAGGATATTTAATTAATATTAATTGGTTAACAAAATGAGAAAAATACGGTATCGTATTCGGTATAGAGCAATTTTAAAATAAATTATTCGGAAAGGTGATAGATAAAATGATCAAACTATATATTTCAGCTAGCTGCACCTCATGTAGAAAGGCAAAGGCTTGGCTAACAGAAAATAACTTATCTTTTGAAGAACGCAACATTATCTCTGATCCATTGACGAAAGAAGAAATCAAAATGATCCTTTCTATGACTAAAACAGGCACAGATGAAATTATTTCAACCCGCTCAAAAGTATATGAAAAATTAGCGATTGATTTTGATGAATTATCATTTAATGAACTGGTCGAATTAATCGAAAAATACCCTAATTTATTGAGACGGCCGCTAATTTTTGACGAGACCAGATTTCAGGTGGGGTATAATGAAGACGAAATCCATCAATTTACTCCGCGAGAGATTCGCAAAATCACATCAAAAAATATGGCGAAGTTTTTATTGTATTTAGATATGCAGAAAAAAAGCCCTGCCTAAAGACAAGAATAGGAGCTGGTGGACTATTAAAGGTACACCGGCTCCTATTATTGTACTTCAGACTAAAAATGAACGCCATAAATCAGTGATCCGAATATAAAAAGATATTGACTTTATCAAAGATAACGAGTATTCTTTAACAAAATTATAAAATGGTTAAACTGTGATGAGATAAGTAATGATGTAAAAATTTTAGAGAGCCTCTGATTGGTGAGAAGAGGTATTTGCACGTCATGAAAATGGTCTTGGAGTGATAGTTATCAAGAGAATATTCTCGAAATACTACGGGTTCACCCGTTATAGTGATAGGTTATAGTTTTTTTGTAGCCAATGAGTTGCTTGCCTAATAGCAAGTATTGAGGTGGTACCGCGATAAGTCGATTTGTCGTCCTTGATTTGTTTAATACAAATCAAGGACTTTTTTAGTATACAAATAATCATTTTATAGTCATATGACTGTTTATTGTCTTTTAATTGAGGAGTGATTGAATGTTAAAACATAGAAATATCAGAACAGAAAAAGACTTGCAAGAGAATCCGCAATTCTTTCCATCACCTTTTTCAGGTTATCCAATCGGAATCATTACGGTGAATTTGGATTATCCCAAGATGCCTGGCAATGTCGCAAACGCGACAACTTTTGATTTCCCTGTACTGTATGAAGTTGTTGATTTTGAGATTGAAGAATTATTTGAAGGAAGCAAAGAAATTGAACAGCAGATTATTCAAGCCGCTCAAAAACTAGAAAAAAGAGGTGTACGAGCAATCGTTGGCGCTTGCGGCTACTTCGGTCATTTCCAAGAAATCGTAGCTGAATCCGTGGCTATTCCGGTCTTTCTTTCTAGTATAACGCAAATACCGATTATCAAATTAGGACTTAAAAAGAAGCAAAAGATCTTAGTATTAGTTGCAAGCGGAAAAGATATAACAGCAGATTTTTTCCAGGCATCGGGAGCTAATTTATCTGATTGTATCATTCATGAGATCGGATCATTAGAAAGTTTTGCACCAATTCGCTGGGGCAATTCAAATTTGGACAATCAACGCTTGGAAAACGATTTGGTGGAGGTCGTTTTAAGTGAATTGGCGGAGACCGACACTATTGGAGCTATTTTATTAGAATGCAGCGATTTACCGCCATATTCATATGCTATCCAACAAGCAACCGGCTTACCGATATTTGATTTTATTACACTCATCCAGTGGGTTTATGCAGCCGTGGTCCAAAGAAGATATTTGGGTTATTTATAAAAAAATAGACATCTATAAAACTGAAATATCTTAATAAATGTGATAATTTATCCTTGCAAACATTGACCTAGTAGTTAAAAGACCCACTGATTGAGTCCTATAATAAGATAGTGAACCCGCTCAAATAATCAGCAGTAATTGAATGATTCATTTATCAGGTGATGTATCTCGAGATATCAATAGTTTAGTCATGTGCATTATCAGCCAAGACATGCAGTTAAGTTTACCAAAACAGGTGAGCAAGCTGAACAACGGTTATCCTTTTTGGGTTTGGTTGTAATGAGTGCTACAAGTATATTAGGTTTATTGAAAAGAACAAAAAAATATCAGGAAACAAGAATTAAATAGTTAAACAGGAAAAGCTGATGCTCACGATATAGTGAGTGTCAGCTTTTTTGTTCCTTGAAATAGTATTAATTTCGGTAAAGTGATCGTTTGAAAAAATTACACAATTAATTCGTTTTATTACAACTAAGTATAGAAATAAATTTAAATTGTTCATTAGACTTTTTGGAGCAGAAAGATTAAGTGTGTTTTTTTATAAAAAGATTAAAGAGATTGATTTGTATTTTTTTATGGAAAATGTCTTAAAAGTGAATTAAATAGCAATTATACAAATGGAAAAGTAGATTTATCATTGTTATTTGGCTGCGATAAATCGGATTTGTTAATTAGAAGATCACATTGGAATCATCAATCTTCTCAACAATCAATCGCAATCAAAATATAGGGTAGAAACTGTATAACTATGAGTTTATTTAGAGAGTTTTAACCAAGAAATATATGGTAAAAACCAATCAAGATGGTCACGGTAGTAATAAGTACAAGAAGATATCTTGTTAAAAAAGTTGTTTCATTCGGTAGTATCATAAAAAATGACAAGTTATTTTAAGGCTAATGATAGTTTATATAAATAGAATATGATAAATTATATTATAAATAATATGATTAGATGAAAATTAAATTAGTAATTACGTTGTTTTTTTAATAAATAGCAAGTATACTAAGTTGTAAGAATAAATATTTCTTTAAATGATATAAATATATTTATGAATAACAATATAAATAATATTCATTATAATATTTTTGATCAAAAAGTAATGCTGTTTCAAAGTCTTGATTGAAAAAATAGCAATCGATGGTACCAACAAGTTTTTACACAATCATTGTCAGATGTAATTGTCTTGCTACGGATTTTGGCTCAAGTTTTTATAGGATCAGCGGAACAAAAAAATTGATTTGCGGAGGAGAAAACATGGAAGAGACAGTCAGTTTAGAACAAATATTTCTGATATTGAAAAAGAAAGGTCTGTTTATTGCCCTCGTCACAATTATTGGAGTCGCACTTACAGCAGGAATCACTTTTTTTGTACTAACGCCTAAATATGAATCCTCAGCACAATTAATAGTACAAACAAAACAAACGAACGATGTTTATGGAAATTTGCAAAATAATATTAGTGGAAATGTACTGTTGATCAACACATACAAAGATATGATCAAAGACGACATTGTCATTGATGCTGTTCAAGAAGAATTGAAAAAAGAATACCAATACAACTATAGCAATAGTCAGTTAAAAGAAATGATTGAGATCGAACAAGCGGAAAATTCCCAAATGTTTCGAATCATTGTGACATCTACCAAACCGCGCAGTGCAGCAATCATTGTCAATACTACTGCAGAGATATTCCAAGAAAAAGCCGAAGAGATCTTAGCAATTACTGAGGTATTCATTACCTCTAAGGGAAATATCCCAACTGAAGCGGTTTTTCCTAATAATGGATTGAATCTGATAGTAGGAACCTTGCTAAGTTTGATCTTGGGTATGGGGTTGGCTTTTTTGACAGAATTATTCAACAAGACAATCAAAGACGAACGAGTCATCAGAGATGTTTTAGAATTGCCGCTTTTAGGTCAAGTATCTGAGTTCAATAAAAAAGATCTGCTGTATAAGCGTAAAAATGAACAATCACCTGAAGAAAATAAGATTCTGAATGATTTAGTGGTTCCTAACTGCAAACAGAAACGAGTATAAGGAGTGGATGAAAGATGGTAAATAAAAAGAAAAAAGATTCAACAGTTAACTTAGTTTCAGAACTCAATCCTTTTTCAGCCATTGCTGAACAATATCGGAAGATTCGAACCAATATTGAGTTTTCTTCTGCAGAGGAAAAATTCAATTCATTGGTAGTAACATCCTCAAGTTCTTCAGAAGGAAAAACGACAACTGCTGCGAATTTAGCGGTCGTTTTTGCTCAAGCTGGAAATAAAGTGTTATTGGTAGATGCGGATTTAAGAAAACCAAACGTAGCTTTGAGTTTCAAGGTTCCAAACGTCAATGGCTTGAGTGATTACTTAGTAGAAGAAAATTTAGTTGATGATACTTTTTCAAACATTATCAATGAAGGAGAAACGCTGGCACAAAAAAAAGAAAAAATGGAAAGCCAGTTGATTGAAACGGAGATTGAGAATCTTTATTTATTGCCAAGCGGACCGACACCGCCAAATCCATCTGAGTTATTACGTTCAATGCGTATGCAAAAATTAGTCGATCGGTTGACGGATTTGTTTGATCTTGTAATTTTTGACATGCCCCCGGTGGTTCCTGTGACTGATGCTCAAATTATGGCAACTTATGTTGACGGGACGATTTTAGTAGTGCGTGAACGAGTGACGGAAATGCGTACGATTTTAGAGGCAAAAAAATTATTGGATACAGTTCGAGCGAAAATTATCGGAGTGGTCTATAACGGAAAGAAAAAAGGCAATGAAGCATATTATTATTATGGTCCCGATGCAGGCAACTAACTAGTAATTCGACCATGTGATCCGCATACCAAAGGATAAAAAAGTCACACTTTGCGTTCTCAAAATAATTTGTTGGGGGGAGTCAATGATGAAGAGTAAGAAACCCTATAGAATCACGAAGAGTTTGAAAACTCAGATTCACGTTGATCGCAGGCAGTTTAAACTGAGTTGGCTAGACAAATCAAAAATCGAACACAAAAAAGGTTATGACCGGATCAAACGGATCATCGATGTCGTTTTAGGATGTTTGGGACTTATTTTTATTTCACCTATCATGCTATGGATTGCGTATAAAGTATATAAAGAAAATCCTGCTGCTTCGGTGATCTTCTCACAACGGCGCATTGGTCAAAATGGTCAACCATTCACGATGTATAAATTTCGTTCAATGTGTGTCGATGCAGAGGATCAATTCGGTGATCTTATGCATAAAAATGAAATTAGCGGGGCTATGTTCAAGATGAAAGAAGATCCTAGGGTCACTGAGTTTGGTAAATTTATTCGTCGAACTAGTCTAGATGAATTGCCGCAACTATTCAATGTCATCAAAGGTGATATGAGCTTAATCGGCCCACGTCCACCGCTAGAAAGAGAAGTTGCAGAATACACCCGTCAGGATATACAGCGTTTGCTTGTCAAACCCGGTTGTTCTGGTTTATGGCAAGTTAGTGGTCGCAGCGAGATCCAATTTAAGGAAATGGTGAAACTCGATATGGAATATATCAAAAAGCGGAGCTTAGGGTACGATATTTCTTTGATTGCTAAAACGATAAAAGTAATCTTAAAAAGAGATGGCGCCTATTAAGGAGTTTTTATGGGAGAAAAAAAACAGCATGTTTATATTATTGGTTCAAAAGGAATTCCCGCAAAATACGGTGGATTTGAAACGTTTGTTGAAAAATTAACGGAATATCAATCAAATGAAAAGATTCAATACCATGTCGCTTGCATGGCTGAAAACTCAGCTAAATCAGGTATTAATGGTCCTGATTTTGAGTATAACGGAGCTAAATGTTTCAATGTGGCAGTTCCTAATATTGGTCCGGCAAGAGCAATCTATTATGATATTGCAGCGCTAAAGCAAGCAATTCGATTAGCCGAAGATAATCAGGATCATCAACCTATTTTTTATGTTTTGGCTTGTCGAATCGGTCCATTTATTGGCAAATTGAAACAACAAATCAGTAATTTAAATGGTAAATTATTTGTCAATCCAGATGGTCATGAATGGAAGCGGGGAAAATGAAGTTATCCAGTGCGGCGTTATTGGAAACATTCTGAACGACTAATGGTAAAACATGCGGATCTATTGATTTGTGACAGTCAAACAATCGAAAAATATATCCGTAATGACTACCATCGATACCATCCAAAAACTACTTATATTGCGTATGGGACGGACTTAGAAAAATCAAAGTTGACTGCTTCTAGTCCAACAGTCCAGGCTTGGTTCACTCAAAAAAAAGTCCAACCCAATAATTATTACTTAGTTGTAGGCAGATTTGTGCCTGAGAATAATTATGAAACGATGATTCAAGAATTCATGCAATCGGAGACTAAGAAAGATTTCGTTTTGATCACAAATGTTGAGCAAAATAAGTTTTATGATCGGTTGAAAAAACAGACTCAATTTGATCAAGACCCTCGCATCAAATTTGTTGGGACTGTTTATGATCAAGAGTTATTGAAATATATTCGACAACAGGCTTTTGCTTATCTGCATGGTCATAAGGAAATATAAATAGATTGTTTGAAACAACAGCACCAACAAATCCAATCGCGGAACGTTTTTGTTGGGATTATGTCATTGATAAGTATGAGGAGCATTTAGGAGGGTAGTATGCTGTATATCGGAATTGTTTTATATAACTCATTAATCGAGCATTCCAAGATTTTAACTACGGATATCAATGGGATTGATTGTACGATTATTTTTTCAGACAACAGCGATATTGAAACGATTAGGAGAAAGAATCAACGCTATGCAGAAACAAATGCTATCCAATACAAGAATAACAACGGGAATATTGGGTTATCTAGAGCTTATAATTCTATTTTAAAACAACTACCCAAAGACAATAAAGAAGATTATCTCATGTGGCTTGATGATGATACGGAGCTGTCGACTCTTTTTTTAAAAAAATCATGGCGGGAATCAAGCAAGGGTATGACATCATTTTGCCAAAAATCGTGGGGCAAAATGGTATTATCTATTCCCCAAATGAACGGGGGGCGATCAAAAATAAACTGGTGTTGAATCAAAATGACCAGATTGATTTTAGCAAAATCAACGGGATTAATTCTTGTTTGACTATGAAACTCACACTATTTACTTCCTTTGAATACAATGAAGCACTTTTTTTAGATCAAGTAGATCAATTGTTTTTTGATCACATGCGGAAGAAGTCGATTGATTATTTGATTATTGATCACACAATTAAGCAAAATTTTAGTCAAAGAAATCCAATTAGAAAGCAGGAATATTTGACTAGATTTTCTATCAGAAAAAAAGACGTCTTACAATATGGTCGAGTTAGTCCAGCTAGCAATATTGTCTGTAGCAAAATCAAAATTTTACTACTGGGCATTCAACTAACTATCAAGGCGAAATCTGTTAAATATTTGTTTGAGGCGATTAAATAAACGATAAAAGAAGGTGTCATCATGAGAGTTCTATACATTATGAATAATGTGGATCAAGGTGGTGCAGCCTTGGCATTTAAGGATATGATCGATGAAGTTTTGGATAATCATCCTGAGATCACACCGATAATTTTATTGGCAAAAAATAATACACTCGCGAGCTATTTTGCAAAAAAAGGCGTCGAAATTCACGTCATTAATTTCAACAATTTTTTGACCACCGAAAGACATCCTAAAATACTTTGGAAAGTGGCACTGTTGAGTAGATATTTGCTAGCTAAACGAAATTTTTTTAAAACAGTAGAAAATCGATTAAAGATTGCGTCGATTGATCTAATTCATTCAAACTTAGATCGCTTTGATATAGGTGCACAATTGGCAAAAAAATATACCCTTCCTCATGTTTGGCATATAAGAGAACACGGCGATGATTTTAACTTACAAAATCTATTATTGACTGATGCGATAAAACACATGAATTCATTTCATAGTCATTTTATTGCCATTTCACAATCTGTTTTGAACAAATGGAAAGAGTATGGAATCGAAAATATCACGTTGGTCTATGATGGAATCAATGCGACAACCTATCCAGGTAATGTCCAAAAATCAGATAAAGTGAGAATTCTTTTTTTAGGAGGAATCACCAAAACAAAGGGACAAGACCGTTTTTTAAAAATTATTGCGACATTGCCGCCGGAAACATTGGCTAAGATTCAGATTGATTTCATCGGCAATGGACCTAGTCACTATATCCAATTTTTGAAAATGAAATATCGGCAGTTGTCTGATGTTTTTATGTTCTATCCATATAAGAATGACATCTTAAAACAGGTGGGCCAGTACGATATTGGCGTGAATGCTTCTTTTATGGAAGGGTTTGGTCGAGTGACAGCGGAATATTTGGAACAAGGATTATTTGTGATGGGATCTGCCAGCGGAGCCTCACCGGAAATCATCACAGACGATAAATTAGGCTGGCTGATTGATTTTTCCGATGCTCCGCAAGCAAATGCATTGAAACTTAAAGAGATAATTGATACGGAAGTTTACAAGTTAGATCGAGCGTATCGTATTGAGTATATTAGAGAAAATTTTTCAATAAAAAAACATGTAAATAATGTACTAACGGTTTATAAACAAGTATCGGAGAACAATTATGATCAATCTATTTAGTTTTATCACTGTGCTAGGGATAATCAGGCTCTTTTTTATAAAAGGGAAAAAAGAGCAGTTGGTCTATCTTATTCCGTTGACTTTTTTTTATGAATCTTATTTAGAAGTAGGGTATTTTTTGAGAATTGGCGGAATCGAAATCGGCTATTCTTTTTTAATCAATCTCTTTTTATTCATATATCTGTTTTTTACTTTGGTAAAAGAACGAATTCCTAAACAATTGTTTGTAGCAGGAATATGTCTCAGCGGTTCTGTTTTGCTCGGAAATATTCTGTTGATATTGTTTCCTACACAAGTAAGGACAGCCAATATAAATATCAGTTGGGATGATAAGATCATCCTACCGGGAATAGTATTTGAAAAGATCCATTTGACCGCATTTAATTTACTGAATTTGTTTTACTTGATAAATTATCTCTTGCTTTTTCTAGTTATCATGTCGGTATTCAAAAAGGATAGTCCGAGGATCGTCGTCACCTCATTAAAAAAAATCACAGATTTGATTTTAGCTATAGGCGTGATTGAGCTTATAAGCAAATACGTGTTTAAAAGTGATGCATTCAACGCAATCATCAACCGTGTTTTTGGAATTACTGAATCAACTTATGTGGAATTAACGATACGAGGAAACGGATTTGTACTGCAAGGATTAACACAAGAAAGTTCTCACTACGTTTATGTACTATTTATCCTTTTCTTTTCAATCTTAGCAAGTTATGTGTTAACGAAGCAACGCTCAGATCTTTATCGCTTGGGCATACTGTTGCTACTGTTAGCGGTCTCCATGTCATTTAGTAGTGTACTATATTTTATTGCGATCATACATATCGGATTGCTGTGGAGATTTAAAGCAATAAAAATTGAAAAGAAAGTTCTGCTTAATTTACTTCAATTGGCTAGTATCGTGCTGCTGTTTTTTTTAGCTACTCAATTTTTGCCGGAATGGATAAAGCGTCTATCTACTACCGGTTTTTGGGAAAGACGAATCAAAAGTATGTTTGAAGAAATTTCAATGGTCATTTCTGGAGATTGGCGCCACTCTACTCGTTCTTTAGAATGGTCGAACCGTGTCAGGATTTTGAGTATTTATGAAAATATGAAAATTTTTCTTTTACGACCAATTTTTGGTTTTGGATTAGGGAGTGTCGTATCTCATAGTTCAACGATGATGTTGTTATCTGGTGGGGGCATAGTCACTACTCTCATGTGGGCAAGAGTTAATTTTTTACTAGGTAGATTGAAAATAACTTATGAATATGTGATCGTGATCATTGTGTTTCTAGCGATCAATATTTTTAACAGTTTATCTTTTCGTCCGTTTTTTGATATTTCGGCGTTAGTATTCTCACTGTCCATCATTACTATTTTTGGTTTAAAGGAGGAGTAGCATGAGCAAATTCAGTTTTGTAGTTCTTCAATACAACAATCACCTTGATACGATTGTGTGTATCGAAAGCTTATTAGAACAAACAAGTGATGAATTTATGATTGTTGTAATTGATAATTGTTCAACGACAGATGCTTTTGAAATTGTAGAAGAAAAATATCGTGAGCAAAACAACATCGATGTCATACGAACGAAGAAAAATCTAGGCTTTTCAAAAGGAAACAATGTCGGCATCGAGTTCTCCCAAAAAAAAGGGGCAACAGATATAGCAGTCATTAATAATGATACGCTGATTAAGGACAAACAATTTATCACAAACTATTACAAGATGGATCTTTCAGAGTCTTATATCGTTAGCCCAAGAATCCTCTCAGTGATAGACAACAGTGATCAAAATCCATTTATGGTGACTGGTCATTTTATTAAAAATAAGTGGATGGCGATCAGACTAGCTTTGATCGGCTTAGTCAAATATCTTTTTATTTTGTTGGGTTCAACGGAATTTTGGGAGAAAGGAAATACTGATAGAGATTATACATTAGGTCTATCCACTAGAAAGTTGAAAAGTGATACGGATGACTATATGTTCCATGGCGCAGCGTTTATTTTAACAAAAAAATTTAACGAGCGTTTTGATAAAATCCCTGATCTTACGTTCATGTATGAAGAAGAGACATTGCTTTATATCGTGTTACGACAATTAGAGTTGCGATATATATACGCCAGAGCTAGTGATTTATCATAAGGAACAAGCTGCTACTGAAGCGACTTATACAAATAAAAGAAAAAAATGATTTTTGGGTACCGTGAAGATTTTAAATCGCGCATATGGGTGTTGAAAATAAGTTTTTACCTAAACAATAAAGCGTACTTATCCAACCTGTTGAAAAATAACCAAGCGGAGATAAAAAAAGTGGAGAGCAAATTGTGGGGGCTGGAAAATGACTAATGTAGAAAAATTTTCATTAATCATTCCTGTTTATAATGCAGGTGATCGCTTGAGAGCGATGTTAACCTCGCTTTCCGCACAGACATACAAGCAATTTGAAGTATTAATTGTAGATAATAACTCGACAGATCATTCGATTGCCATTGCAAAAGAATTTATCGACAAACTTCCAGTATTGACTATCTTGAGCGAATCAAAGCAAGGCAGTGCAGCGGCTCGCAATCTTGGGATTGAACGAGCAACTTCAGAGTGGCTCTTCTTCCTTGATGCAGATGATCAAGTGGAAAATACTTTTTTAGAAGAATTTGCCAAAGTCATTGATGAAACAGTGGAAGTGGCGATCTGTGGATATAATCGAATCGAATATGGAACAAAACAAATAGTCATGTCGTTTAAAAATGATGGGCTAGAAGAACTGAATCCACAAGCGACTATTCAAGTAGGAAAGTTTCCTTCTTATCATGCCTATCTATGGAACAAATGTTTTCGAAAAAGTATCATTGAAAAATTTAGAATTCGTTTTCATGAAGAACTTATCGTGGCACAAGATTGGCCGTTTCATATGGAATATTTTACAAAGATTCAATCAGTAAAACTGATTAATAAGATTTTATATCATTACTATATCTATGATAAAAGTGCTAGCCGTAATCGTCTATCTCCTGGTTTTCGCGAAAAAGATCTATTAAGAGACCGAGCGTTTCAATATTGTGTGGAGGCGACTGATGATTTTGATAAAAAAACCAATCTATACTTCAAAAATTTACAAATAGTCAATCGCATGCGATTACTAAAGGATATGAAAAGAACGGATTACGCCGAGTTTCGTTTTTATTTAAACAAATGGCGCAATAATCAAACCAAAGCGTTTCTCGATATATTCAGAGATGCCGAGATGTCATTTAATGACAAAGTATTAACGTATTGTTCAGGCTTGATATTTATTTGGTCAGGTATTGATTTAAAGAGATCTAGTAAAGGGTATAAATTTTTTGAAAGATGTTAAAACGAGGAATGGATGAGAGTTAAAACTATGAGGCAGAGGGTGGATTAGATGAAGATTTCTGTTTTTGGTTTAGGCTATGTGGGTCTAGCAAATGCGCTGTTGCTGGCCCAAAATGAACAAGTAAAAGCATATGACATCATACCAGAAAAGATCGTAAGACTTCAGAAAAAAACATCCTATCTGGAAGATAAGGAAATCCAAGAATTTCTTTTAAGAGAAGATCTAACTATCGAGTTCAGTCATGATTTTGAAAGCACCGTGAATTTTGGTGATTATTTACTCATTGCTACGCCAACAGATTATGATGAACAGAAGAATTATTTTAATACCGAGACAGTAGAAAACGTGATTGAAAAGGCGCTAGCTATTCGACCGGATGCAGCTTTTATCATCAAGTCAACAGTTCCGGTGGGGTATACAGAAGAGCTACGGGAAAAATATCAGACTAATAAGATAATTTTCTCACCTGAATTTTTGCGAGAGAATAATGCGTTACAAGATAATTTATATCCTTCTAGAATCATTGTTGGAAGTCGTTCAGAACAAGCAAAAGAGATTGCAACGATGTTTTTAAAAAATGCTCATGCTGCGGAAATCCCAGTCTTGCTGACGCATTCTACAGAAGCCGAAGCGATTAAACTTTTTTCTAATACATACTTAGCTTTACGAGTAGCTTACTTCAATGAATTGGATAGTTATGCTGAGACAAGAGGATTAGACACTGGACAAATTATAGAAGGAGTCGGGTTGGATCCGCGAATTGGGTCTCATTATAATAATCCATCATTTGGCTATGGAGGATATTGTTTACCGAAAGATACGAAGCAGTTGCGGGCAAACTATGAAGAGGTTCCTAGCAATATCATCGGGGCAATCGTAGATGCAAATACGACGCGAAAAGATTTTATTGCTGAACAAATTTTAGCGCTAAAGCCGCAAATCGTAGGAATCTATCGATTGACGATGAAAACAAATTCTGACAATTTTCGCTACTCTTCAATTCAAGGTGTCATGAAGCGCTTGAAAGCAAAAGGGATTGAAGTGGTAGTATTTGAACCAACTCTAGATAAAAGTGAATTTTTATGTTCTAAAGTGATCAAGAATTTTGATGAATTTAAGAGTCTTTCTGATGTCATCGTCTCTAATCGTTTTGAAGCAGAGCTTCAAACAGTCAAAGAAAAAGTATATACACGAGATATTTTTGGGGAGGATTAGAACTTGTGAGAAATGTTGCTAGAAACTTCATTTACCAAATTGTTTTTCAAGTTATGAAAATCATCGTTCCAATCATCACGATCCCCATTGTCTCACAGGCACTAGGACCGTCTGGAGTAGGATTATATAATTATACCAATTCGATCGCACAGTATTTTGTGCTGGTGGCGAGTCTAGGTGTTGCGATGTATGGAAACCGAGAAATCGCCTTAGCATATAATCGAGAGGAAAATATTTCTGTATTATTTTTGGAATTGTTTTTCTTTAAGGCGATTTTTACTATCGTAGTTTTATTTGTTTACTTAGTAACAGTCAGTTTTTTTGAGAATCGCTTTATCCTGTATGTACAAGGAATAACCATCTTGGCTGTTTTATTTGATATTTCTTGGTTTTTTATGGGGATCGAAGATTTTAAAAAAACAAGTATTTGTAATGTGATCGTGCAGTCGATAACGTTTGTCGCGATTGTTTTATTTGTTAAGAGTCGTTCGGATCTGATCATCTATACATTTATTCAAGTAACCGGACAATTAATATCGCAATCTTTAGTCTGGTTTTTTATCAAACAACACATTGTTTTCGAGAAAGTCAGTCTGGGTAATGTCTTTAAACATCTAAGAGGCTCCATTGAATTTTTCTTACCTGAAGTTGCGATTATTTTGTACACCAACCTGAATAAGACAGTGCTAGGTGTTATTTTAGGCAGTGCTGCGGTGGGTTATTATACCAATTCAGTTACGATAAACACAGTATTTATCACAGTAATTACTACTTTAGATTTAGTTTTATTGCCTCATATGAGTAGTCTATTTGCTAAAGACAATACGGAACGAATCATTCAACTAATGGAAAAGACGCTGCATTTGCAACTATTTTTCAGTATCCCGATTATGTTTGGGATGTTGACAGTGTATGATAAACTGATTCCTTGGTTTTTTGGAAATAAGTTTTTGTTTATGAATTATATCGTTCCTTTCTTTTCTGTTTTAATAGTGATTATCCCGCTAGGTTCGTCGCTGGCTACCCAATACTTGATTCCAATCGGTCAAGTGAACAAATATAATCGATCTGTTACGATTGGTGCGGGAATCAATATGGTCGAAAATCTTATTTTGTTGCCGCTATTTGGTTTTTTCGGAGCAGTCTTTTCGAATATCTTAGCTGAATTTTTTGTCACTTTTGTAAGGATGAGGTCTTTTTTAAAACAGACGGAATTTAAATTTGATTTGAAAAAAATAATTTCTTATACACTTTCTGGTTTGGTAATGATGATAATTACTAGAGCGGTGACTACCAATATGCCAGCGAATATAATAACGAACAGTATTCAATTAGTCATTGCGGTAGGTGTGTATATTCTTATTACGAGCATGTTAAAAGTTAATCCTTTAGTGGAAATGTTGCAGGGGTATTTACAAGCAAAAAAATCCTAAATTTGACTAGTTTGAGCGGCTAGGGAACGAGAGGTAACAACGATGGAATTCAAATCAAAAGTCAAAGAAATCCCTTATGCTAGATCGTTATATCAAAAGATTAACCAGTTTTATTATAAGTATATACTCGAGGATAAACGTCATGTACAACAACTTTTCAAGAAAACATTTGGGTATGAGTTGAACTTGGATGAACCGAGAACATTTACTGAAAAAATAAATTATCTTAAATTGTATTACGCCAATGATGAACAGGCCATTTTAGCTGGTGACAAGATTGGCTTGCATGATTTCTTGAAAAAAAAACAAGTAGTTGATCTGACCGTTCCGATACTAGCTGTTGCCAATTCAGTCAAAGAAATTCGTTGGGAAAAATTACCCAATCAATTTGTGATCAAAAAATCCAATGCTTCCAGAATGAATCTAATCGTTAAAAATTTTACAAAGATGTCGCTGAAAGAAATAAAAAAAATCTTAATAAAGTGGGAGAAACAACCCTTTGGCTTAACGACAGCTGAGCCGCATTATAGGAAGATGCCTAGTCGTTTTATTATTGAAGAGTATCTGCCGAATATTGACCGCGATTGGAAGATCTTTTTTTGTAATGGAGAACCTTGTATGGTTGAAGCGTATTTATGGGACGAGCAGGAAAAAATGATTGGGCATCGAAAGACTGTGTATATTACTACAGATCTTCAGGGAAAAGTGCTGCAAATTGATGCAGATGAAGAATCATTGACTGAGTCAAATTCTGAGTATGAAGCGCTGCGTTATATTGATCTGCCAGTGCAGTTTGATCAAATGATTGAGTACGGCCGAATTTTGGCTGCCGAATTTCCTTTTGTTCGCGTTGATTTTTTTATCAGTGATGATCGACTTTTTCTTGGAGAATTGACTTTTACGCCAGCAGCTGGATTAGATAATTATTCAGAAGAAATCGAGCGATGGCTCGGAAAGAAAATTCGTTTGCCCCATGAAAAAAAATGAACCAGTCTTTTTGATTCTCAAAGCAGTCGATTAAGTTAGCAAAAAAACCATTGGCTTGCCTTTGGTTTTTTTGTTAAAACTTCACTTGGACACTGACTTATCGAAGTCATTAATAACCTAGTTTTATCTAAAGAGAGGAGGAGATGGATGAAGAAAGTGATTGCGGGAATCATTTCTTTGATAATAAGTTACGGGATGGTTTATTATTTAGTCTTGCCGACTTTAGAAAATTATCCCCGTTTAGCCGGGATGGTACAACGTTCTGAATACACAGATGGAGCGCTTTGGTTTTTCATTTTTTTAAGTTTGTGGCTTTTTTATTGGCAGTGGGAACAACGAAAAATCTGGAACAGCTATTTGTATCTTTTTTATAGTTGTTATTTGCTTTTATTGTTTATTATGCTGTTCACCAAAGCACCTGCATATCATTCCTTCAACTTGAACCCGATGACATTGTACTTGAATAATCCACAACAAATGATCGAACTATTGCTAAATGTAGGTTATTTCATTCCGTTAGGTTGTTTGTATGGCATGCGCGCTGGAAAAGTTGAAGCACTTGTGATTGCATTGTTAACAATTATTGGAATTGAGACGATTCAATATATTTTTTATTTAGGCACATTTGATATTTTGGATATTTTGACAAATTTAGCAGGCTGTATCATTGGCTATCAACTTTTTGGCCAGATCAAAAAGCGTTTAGCGTCTATTTCATCCGATTAATCGTACTGGAGAACAGCCGCGGACAAACAAAGAAGTTGTTCAAAAAAGTGATCTATGTTAACTTACAATTAGTAAGTGAGGTGTATGGAGATGGAATATCTTTATCAAGCAGGAAAATCAAATGGGAAAAAGTTTATTTTATTGCATGGAACTGGCGGGGATGAAACGTCTTTAGTAGAATTGGCTAAGATTTTAGATGCAGATAGCACGATTTTGTCCCTTCGAGGAACGGTCAAAGAAGAAGGAATGAACCGCTTTTTTAAACGAAATGGCTTGAATCAGTTTGATTTTGAGAGTTTGGAACAAGAAACTGATCATTTGTATGAAGTAATCAAACAACTTAGTCAGGAAAAAGCGATTGCTTTAGATGAGTGGACGTTGGTCGGATATTCAAATGGGGCAAATATCGCGGCACATTTATTGTTGGAGCGTGAAACTGCATTAACTAAAGGAATCTTTTTCCATCCAATGTCGTTAGAAGTTCACACTCAATCTTTTGCTTTAGCCGATAAGAATGTTTGGGTCTCTTATGGTGGAGGCCAAGATCCAATCGTCAGTGAAGCGTCATTTATGACATTGGTTTCAGCATTTCGTGAGCGTCAAGCCAATATCGTAGTAGCAAAAACAAATCATGGTCATCAAATAACTATGGATGAAGTCCAAAATGCTCGTGAGTGGCTGAAAGGTTAGTGACCTTATTTCGAATATGATAAAATAAGTCGAAGGGGTGGCGAGATGACAGAGACATTTGATTACAAAGGTTTGACTTTGACACCAACAGACTTATCATTTAGTTATGAGGAACTACAAAAAATATTGACATTCGAAGGAGCAATCACGCATGAACGCTTGAAGGGCTTTGATTTTCATTATTTTTTGATGCCAGAATATGAATTAAATGGCTTGTTAGCAAAAATTGGATCAGCCGAACGTCAGGCAAAACGAATTTATTACATCACTGGACAATTAGTTTCTAGTGATTTAAAAAATCTAACAGTAGCAGGCTATTATTTACCGACAAATTGGGGATTTATGCATGTATTGATCAAAAAATAAGAGACGAAAGAATTTTTCTTTCGTCTCTTATTTTTTGATTAATTAAATCTTCCCCAACTTGGGGCAGTTCGTTTTTTTCCATCGGATGGGCCTGTAGCTAGATAGCCATAGGTTCCGTCAGCACGTTTTTGCCTAATCCAGACATGTCCCTGTTCATGAGAAAAGGCATCATAATAGATTGTTTGCCCTGCTTGCAAGAGAGCGATACTTTTTGCATGAACAGTTGGTGCAGTTCGTAAATAAACCGCTGTTTGTAAGGTAAAAGAGCCTGTTTCAACAATTCCCCAAGCAGCAAAGTCTTGTATTTTATTGGTGAAAAAATTCAAGGGTTTTCTATCCGTCAAACGATTAAGATCTAACGTACCGCTATATCCGGATAAGCGTCCATTAGAAGTGTATTGATGGAGATCATAGTTTTTATTAACAGTTGGTTGAACACCATGATAGCTACCCGAATTGTTACCATAACTTGGTAACCAAAGGGCATCAAAATTCTCCACAGCAAGATTAAACGAACGATATAAATGATGAGCGATATAAACACCAATTTTTCCACCTGAAAGCTGTTTCAATGTTTGTCGAAAAACTTCTACCCCGCCACGCATATCAGTCATGCTTTGTTCTTCTACATCCAGCCAATAAAAAGAGGGACGAAAAATTTTGGCACGTTCAAAAAAGATACGTGCTTCTTGGGCCATATCCTCATGATTAATACCACGGACCCAAGCATAAACAGCGGTGGGCACACCTAATTCTTGAAATCTTTGCAAGTGTGTTTGATAAAATTTATCACAATAAGCAGAACCATATTGGACACGAATAATGACGTGATCGATTTGTTGGGCTAATAGAGGGTAATCAATTTGGTCGGGACGTTGCCATTCACTGATGTCAATAATCATTGGTCGAATCATTTTATTTCCTTCTTTCATTGAATTTACATGATCATGTATCGCTAGTTTGCCAAAAAAAGATTAAAAAGCCAAAATACGATTTTACCACTTTAGCAGAATAACTAGTCTTGAAAGCGCCATTTAATCATCAAACAAATGATAAATCTGCAATATTGTCTCGTAATTTGTCAGATTGATCTTCGTAAAAAAATATAGTTTCCTTCATCTTTAAGGCATCGGCCGAAAAAGTACAGTGAAGGAGAAAAAAATGAGGACAGAGAGTGCGGAAGAGCTAGTACAAAAATATGAACCATTGTTTCATAAAGTATTACGATCATGCGGAATCTTTTATCACAATCCTGAGTATGAAGATTATTTACAGATAATTCGAATAAGCTTTTTTGAACGAAGTCAGAAATTAGATTTGGCACAAGGTGATCAATTAACATTGATGTACCGCTTTTTATGCTGGCGTGTACGTGACTATCAACGGAAACAAAAAAATCAGCAGACACTGATTGAAAAAGTCATGCGTTATGATCTTGATCAAGAAGTGTCGCTAGAAGATCGGGTCTTGTGGGAAGATTTCTTGGCCCGTCTATGGCCGAAACTTTCACTGGGAGAACGCCGCTTTTTGTTTGCACGATTGTGTTTAGGTCTGTCAATGAATCAAATTATGCAGGCTTATAAAGTCAGCCGTTCTACGGTTTTAAACTGGAAACGCAGATTAGCCAAACGATTTTCTTAAAAAATGATTTTTAAGTAAGCATTCAATCTAAAACTTTCGTTAATAATAATGTAAGCTGTCGCGACCTTACAAAAATAATGATAGGAGGATTTCAAATGATCCAAAAAATTGGGAACAAATTACAAGTACAACTAGAAACAGCTGATGGAAACAAGCAAAATATTAATTTTAGTCATGTAATCGCTACGCCAACGGAAGAAAAGATTCTAGCGTTAGGAGATGTTTTAGTTAATTTATCAAAAGACAAGCAACTAGATAGTATCGTGCTGACTGAGCAATCACGGATTACTAAATAAAAAAAGGAGGAATCACTATGTTGAAATTATCTGCCAAATTCGAAAATAGTTTAGGCAAAGTCCATCGTTGGAGCTTCAACGAGCCGAATAGAGACTTAACGGGAATTGAAGTGCAAGAACATTTAGAGAAATTATCTGAATTAGAACTGTTTGAAAAAGAGGGTGTTCGGTTATTTACTCAAGTAACTAGTGCAAAATTGATTGAAGTAATTGAAACTCCCTTGTTTTAATACAATAAGGACTGTGCCGATTGGCATGGTCTTTTTTTATCTACCTTTTCTAATGAAAATCAAACTAGCGGTCTCTTTTATTGAAGAGTTCGTTAGTTTTTTTGTGCTGTATGAAATTTAGTTTGCAGATAGGCAGCGTTTATCTTTTTGAAAATGATCAGCAATCGTATCGTGAAGTTTTGTACTAGGTTCAAAAAAATCTTTTTTTAACACTTGCACCAAGTAAATGAAGTATGATCTTAAGTATGCATTAGTGCAATCATATTTCAGTGTTTTTTCAACTATTTAGTGGTAGTTATCAACAATTCAAGTTGAGATAAACGTTAGGTCTGATAATATTTGCATTTTTTGCACTAGGATAAGTGCAACCATTTCATATTGTTATAAGTGAAATGAAGCACTATAGTTAGAAATGTAAGGAGAGGGCATAATGCAACAGATAACCAAAAGACAGATTCAGATCTTGCTTCAATTACTGGAAAATTCAGAACCGACAACGACTAAGGAGTTGGCTGAACAACAAAATGTAAGCGTACGTACGATAAAGTATGATCTGGATACGATTCGTCTATGGCTTCATGAAAGAAATCAAGATTTAGCTAGCAAAAGAAGTCAAGGCGTTTGGTTAGTATTAAGCGATTCTGAACGGATCAAGCTGAAAAGCGAATTGATGGAAGTAGAACGCTTAGAGTTGTTTGCTGATCAAACATTGCGTTTGGATCGATTGAGTATCCAGCTGATGCTCACCAATCAAGCAATCACTTCATTTGAGTTAGCCGATCGTTTAATGGTCAGCAAAGATACGATTTTGCATGACTTAGATGCTTTGGAACAACAACTGATCGCTCAAGGGATGACACTTGAACGCTTACCGCGAAAAGGTTTTTTGATTACTGGTCCGGAACGTCAGATTCGCTTGCTCATCGAACAAGTGGTGCAAAAAGATTTGACTGATTACGATATCTATAAAATCATGGATTTGCTCTTACAAAGTGAAAAACGTGAAGGCTATGAACTATATGCCGCCAAAGGGACAGCTTTTCAAGTGGTGTTGAATGAAGTACTTGCGGATATGCGGCAATTACTAAAACAGATTGATACATCAGATTTGAATTATGCAGAATTGCTGAATATGGTGATTCGAGTAGCGATAGCGACGGTTCGTTTAAAAAATGAATACACGATTGGTCGATACCAGCTATTGAATGATCCAAAAGAACAACAAGAACTCTCTTACTTATTGATGCAAGAAGTGTTTGACCATTATCAATTGCCGCTATTTGAAGATGAATATCGTTACATTTACAGCGATACTTTTGAAAATAGCCCCGCACAAGATGTGATGCTCCTAACCGAAAATTTGATCCAAAAGGTGAGTAAAAAGGTCAATCACGCTTTTTATAATGATCCGCAGCTTTTGACAAATCTTTACGCCCACTTGTCTATGCGATTATCTCGTAAACAAAAATTTGTGAACGAATACAATCCTTTTAAAGACGACATCAAGGCTAAGTATCCACGATTGTTTGAAGCTATCGAAGCAGTGGTATTAAAAGAGATTCAGGGAGAAAGGCTACTGATCAATGACTCGTTTATCGCCTATATCGCGTTGCACTTTCTTGTTTCTTACGAAAAAGAAGCCGATTTGAGAAGTGTACGAGTGGTTTATGTTTGTTCGACCGGTTTAGGTGTAACAAGCTTGATTAAGCAAAAAATCTCAGAAGAGTTAACGAATATCGAAATTGCAGCTTTTGCTTCGGTATTGAATGCTCAAGAGGTCATTAAACAAAAAGAACCTGATTTAGTAATCAGTATCTTTCCAATCGAAGGAATGGATTGTGAATTTATCAAAGTCCATCCATTACCAACAAAACAAGATTTAGATAAGATTCGACAAACGGTTAAAAAAATATTGAGTCAATCACCACAAAATGGTCGCAGAAAATTAAGACTGGAATCAGCAGGAAATCGAGCATCGTTAGAAGATTTCAGCAAAGAGTTGATTCTACAAGCGTATACGATTTATGAAAAATTATTAGTACTTTTCCAAGAGAAATTGAGTCAAGAATATCGTGAAGCTTTCCTGTTACATGTGTTTTTGATGGTCCATCGGATTATCTTTGATCAACAATATGTAATGGAAGGAACAAAGACAGACGAAGCGCAGCTGGCTTCTGAGTCAATCAGCAAAGAGATTGAACAATTATTTGCTGAACATAATTTAACGATTAATCAATCAGAAATCAACGCACTATTTGCTTATATCAAAGGATGATTTAAAGGAGGACATGAATGATCGTGACTGAAGAAGCGCTACAAATCATTTCAACCAGTAAATACCAAAAGGAATTAGAAGAATTGATCACTTGGCTCCGCAGCGAGTTAGCCGAAAAAGAAATCGAGCCGACTGAGTTACAATGGACGATCTTGATCAATCATTTAAATGAGATGTTGAACCGTTCAAATGGACAAGAATCCATCCCAGCAGTTGATCCAGAGTTATTCAGTGAAGTATCACAAGACGCGTTAACACTTGCAGATGGCGTAGTCAAAAAAATCGGCAATCTGCCGCAAGATGAGATGTATGTATTATCTATTCACTTTGAAACAGCAAAACAAAATTAATCAATAATAATTTAGGGGGAAAAACACATGATCACAGTAGTAATCGCAGACCGTATGGGTAAAGGACAAAATGTAGCAAAAGGTGTAGAAGCAGCAGGCGGACGAGCAGTTGTTGTACCAGGAATGGGAGCAGATATGCGTTTAGGTGATGTGATGCAACAAGAAAATGCCGATATGGGAATTTCTTTTTGTGGTAGCGGCGGAGCGGGTGCCTTAACAGCGGCAACAAAATATGGATACCCAGAACGTCATGGCATGCGTTCAATCGAAGAAGGATTGACTGCTATCAATGATGGCAAAACCGTTTTAGGATTTGGATTTATGGACCAAGAAGAATTAGGAAAACGTCTGACAGAAGCATTTGAAAAGAAACATGCAAATAGCTAGGAGATGAGTAAATGAGTGTTCAAGATTGCCAACAAGTTGTCGTGACAGTAGAAGGCAAGGGAGATTCTAAGCAGCATGCGTTTGCGAGCGCACTAGGAGAAATCCAAAAGAAAATGATGCAAGAATCAGAAGTGATTTTACGAATTGAGCCTGTAGAAGTGGAAGTAGTCAAGGCTGTGCAACAGTCGTACAAAGAACGATTTCTTTTCTTCTTCTTTCCAAGAATACGAACACATTATTACGTGGAGCTGAAAGTAACAGTAAATGTGACGACGATTGAATTGAATGAAGTGACATTTACGCAGGAGACGACGAGTGATCCAGATGGTATCAAAATCCCCGTTTTTTCCAAAAAAATATGAGTATAGAGAGGAAGTAACGAAGTGGAATTTACAGTAATCTTAATCAAATCTATTATCATTGGCGGCTTACTTGGTTTTTCTGCCTCAATGGGGGCGGCTCGAATGTTCCATGCGCCAAGTACGCAAGGATTAGGTGCCTTTCGTACATTAGGCGAGATGAACGCCTGTATGGGCGATCCAGCATCGCATTTCTCATTTGGACTAGGATTTTTCTTCAATGCTTGGGCATCAACGGTAGGAGCGGGAGCATTTACACAAGATGTTACGCACCGGATCGTTCCGAACTGGGCAGCTTCGATCTTATTAATCAAAAATAAAAACATTTCAGAAACGATGCATGATCCTAAAAAAATGGGTTTTGTTGGGGCAATCGTTGGAGCAGTCGTTGTTGCCTTTTTAAATTCAACCGCTGCAGCAATTCCTGAAGCATTACAAGTAACTGCAGTAGCCGTATTGGTTCCAGCAGCAACAACTTTGATCAATATCGTAATGCCGATTATTTTCTGGTTAGCAGCGTTAGATGCAGGAAAACGGACAGGTTTTTGGGGAACATTATTTGGCGGAATCGCTCAATTGATCATGGGCAACGCTGTTCCTGGTGTGGTATTAGGTATCTTAATTGGTAAAGGCGTCGATGAAATCGGCTGGTCTAAAGTAACGAAGGTCATGATGGCAGCTATTATAATATTATTTATTCTAAGTGGATTCTTCCGTGGATTTGATTTGGAAATGTTGAAGAGCTTTAACTTACAAGCACCAAATTGGCTTGAAAATATGCACAAAGCAATCACAGTGAAATAATTAAATACTCAAGAAAAGACATATGAAAAAAATGAATACCTTTATTTGAAATAGGAGGGAAACAAATGGATAACACAGAAGAGTTGAAGAAAGATCAGGCGGCCCTTTTGGAAGAAAAAAAAGCCAAAAGCTTCTGGTATGCTGATTGGTCATTTCCCATCATCGTAGGGATCATGTCTGCAGCAGTCTTTGCTGGGACACATATGTATGTAACTTATGGAGTCGGTGCTTTTAATGAAGTGTCGATCGTCGCGATGTTAAAAGCCGGATTAGATGGCGGTTCCTATGGAGCAGCAGCGGCATTTGGCGCAAGTTTCTTGTTTGCTCGGATTTTAGAAGGCTCTTTAGTCGGAATCCTTGACTTAGGAGGATCGATCTTAACAGGTATCGGTATTGGTGTTCCTGCGATTTTCTTAAGCATGGGGATCCATGCACCAATTGATAATTTTGCAGTCTCATTATTAACGGGAACTGTTTTAGGATTATTAGTTGGCGGTGTAATTATCTTGATTCGTAAATTTACGATCAATCAAGCAAATTCTACCTTTGGTGCAGATGTAATGATGGGTGCCGGAAATTCCTCCGGTCGTTTCTTAGGCCCATTGATCATCTTGAGTGCAACGACTGCATCAATTCCAATCGGTATCGGGGCAACGCTTGGAGCATTGGTCTTTTATATTTGGAAAAAACCAATTGCAGGTGGAGCAATCCTAGGTGCGATGATATTGGGAGCAATCTTCCCAGTAGCGATCCAGTAGAAAGAAGGGTAAAGGATGTTTGATTTATTAATCAAAAATGGAAAACTTATCACTGGAGAAAAAGTTGAAGTTGCTATAAAAGATGGTGTGATTGTATCTGTTGATACGGCTATCGAATCAGCAGCAAAGGAAGTAATCGATTTAGCTGGAGAACACTATGTATCAGCAGGATGGATTGATGATCATGTTCATTGCTATGAAAAAATGACGCTTTACTATGATTATCCAGACAAAATCGGTGTAACCAAAGGAGTCACTACAGTAATTGATGCTGGGACGACCGGTGCGGAAAATATCGGCGACTTCTATGAGTTGACGAAGAAAGTAAAGACCAACGTCTATGCGCTGATCAATATCTCAAAATGGGGAATCGTTGAACAAGATGAGTTAGCTGACTTAACGAAGATCCAAGCAGATCTTGTCCATGATCGTTTAGCCCAACTTCCGCAATTCATTGTCGGAATTAAAGCACGAATGAGTAAGACGGTTGTCGGTGAGAATGGAATCACACCTTTAGAATTAGCCAAAAATATTCAACGAGAAAATGATGATCTGCCATTGATGATCCATATTGGTTCAGCACCGCCAGAATTACAAGAAGTCTTGACGTTGTTAGACAAGGGCGATGTTTTGACTCACTGCTTCAACGGCAAGCCAAATGGTATCTTAAATAAGGATACAGATAAAATCAAAGATTTTGCTAGAGCAGCGTATGATAAAGGAATCGTTTTTGACATTGGTCATGGAACAGATAGTTTCAACTTCCACGTTGCTGAAGTAGCTTTAAACGAAGGAATTAAAGCAACATCAATTAGCACAGATATTTACCATCATAATCGTGAAAGCGGACCGGTCTATGATCTGTCGACTACGATGGAAAAATTAAGAGTAGTTGGCTATTCATGGGAAGAGATTTTGGACAAAGTAACGGCTGTACCAGCAGACTCTTTCAATTTAGCAAAAAAAGGTCAATTAGCAGCGGGCTTTGATGCGGATCTGACGATTTTTGATTTGGCAAATGGAGAAAAAACATTGACCGATTCAAATGGATTCACACGTACAGCCAAAGAATTGATCAAACCAGTTAAAACAATTATTGGAGGCACCGTTTATGACAATTAGTTATGATAAATTTGGGCTAAAAGAAGTGATCAACGCTTCAGGTAAGATGACGATTTTAGGTGTATCAAAAGTATCAGAAAATGTTCTAGCAGCACAACGTTTCGGCGGAGAACACTTTTTTGAAATGAGTGAGCTGCACGTTCAAACGGGAGCTTACTTAGCAAAACTTTTAGAAGTAGAGGATACTCAAATCGTATCTTCAGCGTCAGCGGGGATCGCACAATCTGTTGCAGCGGTGATTGGTGAAGGAAGTGTGTATCATGCATATCACCCTTATACAGAACGCATAACTAAGCGAGAAATTATTTTGCCAAAAGGCCACAATGTTGACTATGGCACACCAGTTGAAGTGATGGTAGGCCAAGGCGGCGGAAAAGTGGTTGAAGCAGGCTATGCGAATATGTGCTCAGCAGCACACATCGAGATGAGGATAACAGCAGATACAGCGGCAATTTTGTATATTAAAAGTCATCATACTGTACAAAAAAGTATGTTGACAGTAGCAGAAGCAGCGGCGGTCGCTAAAAAGCATCAATTGCCGTTGATCGTAGATGCTGCAGCAGAAGAAGATCTTTATAAATACAGCAAAGCCGGGGCAGATCTTGTGATCTATTCTGGGGCAAAAGCGATTGAAGGTCCAAGCAGCGGTCTAGTAATCGGCAAAGGAAAATATATCGAATGGATTCGTCTACAAGGCAAAGGAATTGGCCGTGCGATGAAGATCGGTAAAGACAATATCCTAGGCCTTACTCAAGCGTTAGAAGATCGCTTAAAAGATGGCAGTGAAACAGGCGATTCAATGAAAAAACGTTTGGCTCCATTTATTGATGCAATCAATCAAATCGAAGGCCTAAAAGCAACTATCGTACAAGATGGTGCAGGCCGTGATATTTATCGCGCAAGTGTAAAAGTCTTAGAACGATCAGCAAAAGACGTCATTGCTGCGTTAAAAGAAGAAAATCCAGCAATTTACACAAGAGAATACCAAGCCAATAACGGTATTATTGAATTTGATATTCGTGCCGTAAATGAAGAAGAAATGAACAAGATCGTTACTCGATTAAAAGCAATCATGTAATGAGTACTAAACGCTTGCCAATAGATAGTGACAGGTGTATCAGATTTGTTTTTCTAAAGAAAAAACTTTACTATGGATAAGGAGTAAATAGATATGTCATTAACCCCAAATTATTATAAAGATCGTGTATGTTTAAATGTTTTAGCAAATTCAGTTGAAAATGCCCGTGATTGTTACAGTGCAGCAGACGGCCACGTAGTTCTAGGTGTTTTATCGAAAAACTATGATAGCGATGCAGCTGCTATTGAAGATATGAAAAAATATCAAGAAGCAACAAACAATGCTCTTTCAGTCGGACTGGGTGCTGGCGATCCAAATCAAAGCCAAATGGTTTCACGGATATCTGGCGATTTACAACCACAACATGTGAATCAAGTCTTTACCGGTGTAGGTGCTTCTCGTGCTTTGTTGGGACAAGATGACACAATCATCAACGGTTTAGTTTCTCCTTGTGGCAAAGTTGGTTATGTCAATGTAGCAACTGGTCCATTGAGTTCTCAATCACCAGAAGCAATCATCCCAATTGAAACAGCAATCGCTTTATTGAAAGATATGGGCGGCAGCTCAGTTAAGTATTTCCCAATGAAAGGACTATCACACAAAGAAGAATATCAAGCCGTTGCAAAAGCGTGTGCTGAAAATGACTTCTATTTAGAGCCAACTGGTGGAATCGATTTGGAAAACTTCCAAGAAATCGTTAAAATTGCGCTAGATGCAGGAGTGAAAAAAGTTATTCCTCACGTATATAGCTCAATTATTGATTCTGAAACAGGCGATACTCGTCCAGAAGATGTTAAAACATTATTTAATAAAGTAAAAGAACTTTTATAAATTAGTGAAAAAGGTGAGACATGGATTATGTCTCACCTTTTTTGGCAAGAAACAATTTTATTAGTGAAATAAGTAACAAAATATTGACAATTATTAAAATTTAATGTAAGTTTGAAAGCAATAAAACTGACAAAAACGTTGTTACTTTTATTTAAATAGAGAATTTTTTATTTGGATATATTAGTGAATAGATGAACAAATAAGAATGGGAGGAAATGAAATGATTGAAACTTTTGTATTTTCTAGCGAAGATATCTTTTTGAAAGAAGATCAGACGAATATTCAGCAGCTGTTGGAGTATCTAAAAAGTCGCAAGCAGCAAATAGGTATGGTTTTTTATGATCAAGAAAAGATGAATCAGATTTTATTGAACGACCATTTAACTGATTATTTGGATTTTACTATTAAAGGGAAAGAGACGGAGATAATCCCCCAAGAACTGGTCGATTTTTTACAGGTAGAATTGACTTATCAAAAAGTTAATTATATTTAAGATTCATTGGAGAAAGTAAAAAAAGCTGAAGAATTTGGATTCAAATCAATCTATCTTGCTGAAAACTGTTATAAAAAAACAGTCACTTGCCAAGCCTTTCAAGATTTTGAACAGCTGCATTTAGGAGTGATTGAAAATCGGTTTGATACATTGATGTAATAGAAATAAGGGCCTTTAACAGCTGTTAAAACTGTTAAAGGCTTTTTTATGTGTGATTTTCAGACTTACTAAATCGATTAAAGCAGAATTATTTTCAAAATAACTTATTTTAATAGGGAACTATGATAAAATTATTATTGACTCAGTCATTGTTATTGAAAGAAGGTGGATCACTTGGGCAAACATACCGCTCCCAATGAAAAAAGAACAGTAAGATATTTGACTGTAGGTTTGATAGCACTTTTGTTAGCGGGAGGTGCTTATTTTGGTGTGACACGTATTTCAAGCCATTTGAAAAACTCAAAAGAAACGATTGCAGTAAAAGAGAGCCAAACAAGTTCAAAGGAGAAACATACTGCAAGCAAACCGGCACAAACAACACCCCAAAGTCGTGAAAAACAAAAAACAGCACCGCAGTCTGCTAAACGAACGAGCATGAGCAAAAAAACAGTAGATCCGAAAAAAAAGTCTAGAACAGCTGCACAAATTAAAAAACAACTGATTTCACCAGCCAAAGAGTTAACCGAAAGTGCTGGAAAAGTCTATTATGGTGTTTATTATTTCAATGATAAGCAGGAATTTTCAAGTGAAAATTCTGAACCAACGATTGCAGCCGACATTATTGAGCTGTTTATTATGGAATACGCACTTGCTCAAAAAGATGGCAAGGATCAAATAATCCAAGAAAAACGGTTATCTGAATGGTTAACCCCAATGATTCAGCAAAATGATAGAGATGCGACTAATGTATTAATCGATCACTATGGAATGGATAATTTAAATACGTATTTTAAAGAGCAAGGATATCTGGATACGCGAATTGAACACCGAATAGTCGATATCAATGTTCGAATCATCGATAGAAATAATTACACTTCTTTAAATGATTGTCTAAAGTTACTGAAAAAAATCTATACTGACCGTGAAAAAGACCCGCAAAAATTTATGTTGGAACTTTTAACAGGACAAACGATTCGAACTAAGATTCCTCAAAAAATACCAACGGATGTTCCTGTGGCAAATATCTCCGGAGAACAGCAGAACGTCGAAAATGACGGTGGGCTCGTACTGTCAAAAGACAATCCGTTTGCGATTGTTGTACTGACCCAAGATGTTTCAGATATCGTAAAAATCCGAAGCGCCATCGCTGATTTTAGTTTGGCCGCAACTAAATGAAACTAGAGAACTTATCAGAAAAGGTAAGTTCTTTTTTATATAAAAAAATAGCGACATGAAACAATAAAAAATTTATTTTTTAGAACGGGTAGTATGATAAAATAAATATAAAAACAAGCATCATTTTAGTTGATCGAACTCAAGGAAAAGGAGTAGGGGAAAATGAAGATTTGTCCGAAGTGTGGGAAAGAAAACAGTGATCAAGCGTTATTTTGTGAAAATTGTGGGTATGAATTTGCTAAAACTGAATCATTTAAAAGAAATCAAGGGAGTAATCTACAGGAAATGGGTCAGGCACCAGCCGCTAAAAGATCCAATGGTTCAAAATGGTTTATTATTGGAGGCGTCGCATTATTAGCTGTTATTGTTGGTGTTGGTTTTGCTGTGGCAAATCGATCAACTAATGAAGCGGCACCGACGACAACTGTTTCGTCTAGTTCAGTAGATACAAGTAAGTATGATGATATCATCGCTGAAGCTAAAGAATTAACGATTAACGGAGAATATAAGAAATCAAATTTAAAATTGAGTCGTATCTCAGCTAGTGATCTAGGGAAGAATGAATTTTCCGCTATCGCAGATGAAGTTGATGAACTGACTGAGAAAAATGAAGAAGGATTAAAACAAGCAGATGATAAAGAAGCTGCACAAAAAGCTCAAGAAACAGAGCGTCCTGATGTAACGACTTCCGGAAGTTCAAGTGCTTTTAGCGGTGATTATGCTAAGTGGGCAAATACGTACTATTTTTATTATTCGCAAACAAGCCAACGACAAAGTGCTTTGACTATCGGAGCCAATGGTAGTGTGACTCAAAAAAATGTTAATGGCACGCAATATTTTGGCAAAGCTACGATTACTAGCGCAAGCGGAGATGTTTTAAGTTATGAAACAAACGAACAATATCCTTCTGATATGCCGGATACTAAATTAATCAATCCAAACGTACAAATTACAGTTGCTTGGGATGGCGGCGGCACGCAGATCTATTACGGGTATCTTTCTTATTCTTCACGGTTGGCGTTGACTGATGGTGTCTCGAAAAATGACGGAGTCAACGAGGTCTGGATTTCTTAAAAAATTTTACAAGAAAGAAGTTGAAGTCTTTTGGGAAGACATTCCAGCCCGAAAAGATCAAAAATTACAAAATATAGTTGGATAGGGATCTTATTTTTGCTGTTAGCTAGTTCTACTTATTTAGTAGTCACTAAGTTTTTTGCTCAACAAGCAACACCGGCAGTCATTGAGTCGAGCAGCATAGAAAAAAGCAGCAAACAGTCAGTAATTGAAACAAGTCAGAAGACGACCCATTCGAGTACTATCAGTACGCAGCAGTCAAGTGAAGTGCAAATACAATTAGATCCTTCTGGATTGCTTGCCAATGCGGAACAGGTTTATTACGGAGTCTATTATTTTAAAAACAATCAAGAATTATCCAGTCATAATTCTGCACCGACTGTTTCTGCTAGTGTAATCAAAGTTTTTATCATGGAATATGCATTTACTAAAGCCAATCCAACGGAGATTGTTCAAGGGAAATCGCTGAATGAGTGGATTATTCCGATGATCCAGCAAAGTGATAACGAAGCGACGAATGTATTGATTGAACACTTTGGGATGGAGACATTGAATCAGTTTTTTCAAGCACAAGGGTACCGAGATACGCGAGTAGAGCGGAAAATGTTGGATAATGTAGCACGTAGTCAAGGCAAAGAGAATTATACTTCATTGAATGATTGCATGATTTTTTTGAAGAAACTTTATCAACAACGGGAAAATTATCCACAATCAACGATGCTAGAAATTATGAAAGGTCAAACAGTCCGTACAAAAATCCCAAGTAAATTGGCCGGTGAAATCACAGTAGCCAATAAAACTGGAGAATTGGATAATGCAGAAAATGATATCGGACTGGTCTTAACAGAAGATAATCCGTTTGCGCTGGTCGTATTGACTAAAAATATGACTAGCGTAGCAGGAATTCGAAATGCTATCGGTGACTTTGCCTTAGCTGCGACACAAATCAACTAATTGAGTAGAAAAAATTCAGTCAAAAGAGACCCATTGTCCCAACATACAGGCGCAATTGGAGCAGCACAGATTGGAAAAATTAAAATAGCAAAAAAAGGATATGGCTGAATCTAAGCCATATCCTTTTGAGTTAAAGGGATCATTAGAAAGGCGAGTGTAGAAAAATTTAGAGTGTCGAAAGAATAATCATCAAAAAAGAACCTTCTTCTATCAACGCACTGAAGAAAAGGATCAAACTATCGACAAACAATACACTCATATTTGCACCAAACATTACAGCTAACCGCTCAAATGTATCGCTGATTTTTTTCTCTTTAAAATAGACATGAAAAAGATAAAAATTAACTAACACAAGTATGATAAATGAAAAAATAATGGCAATCTTCATACGTATACTCCCTTGCTCAACTAGACGATTTTCTATAGTTATTATACTCCTTACTAGAAATAATGATAGAACACAAATTAGGATATTGTTTTATTTTTAAAGATAACTTAAAAGAGGAGAGTCATTTCATGTCTATAATTTATACAACCTGACATTTAACGGGTGCTCCGGTATACTAAATGAAAATAAACTTTAAGGAGGAGCAATGATGAGTGCTGCAGCGGATTTTGATTATTATGAGCGTACGATCCGGACCATGTACCAAAACTATTATTGGAAGCGGATCGTCATTAGCGGGATTGCATTAGCCATAATCATGGGGTACAGTGGAATCTTTCAAGATAATTTGGTATTGAATTTCTTGTTGATGGTCGTATTAATAGGGATCTTGATTTTTTTGTTTTTAGAAAAGCAAAAGTTTTCCGAAGTGTATCAGGCATTTCTTAGAGAGAATCAACCACAAATCCAGATTCATAAAATTCAAGAAGAGGAATACAGTTACAATGTGATGGATGATAAAAAAATTCGGATCAATAAAAAAGGTGTCCGTAACTTACCTTCGAATAATAAACAATACACACTGATGGTCGGCTTTTCTAAGGCATTTTTTACACGAGAACCATTACAGATCATCTATTATGACATATTAGATCTTACATACGAAGAAAAATTTCGCTTAAGGCGGAATGGCTATACTAAAATGCCGCGTTTTTTACGGCGATTCACTTTGCGTAATTTACAAGCAAGTGTTGGAAATGGTCTGCGTTTTGTCTTAGGGAATATCTTTCTTTTATTTATTTTATATCGTTTATTACGTTATTTATGGTCGTTTCTACGAATCTTTTTTTGATCACTTGAGAGATCTTTTCTCAGGTGATTTTTTTATTAAATTTTTATGATACACTGGTATTGAAAGCGGTTTATTTGAAGTCAATAAAATAATAGAGAGGATCTTTTATAAAATGACTGAAGAGAAAAAAAGGATAAAAACGATTGTTGTTGGACCACGCGGAAAAATGGGACGCTTGATTACTCAGCTTGCTGCTGAGAGTGAAGAGTTAAAGCTAGTTGCAGGGGTCGGTCCTAAAGGTCGTGATTATATTGGGCAAGATTTAGGACAAGTGACTCTTCTTGGGCGTAATCTAGGTGTACCAGTCGTGGATGACTTAACAGAAGTGATTGAAGCAAGCGATGTGATTATTGATTTTTCCACTAAGGAAATGGGACTAGAAGTTTTACGATTGGCAGAAAAATACAAAAAAGCCCTCGTTTGTGGGACGACTGGATTTAATCCAAAGGAGAAACAATTTTTTCAAAAAGCTAGTGAAACAATTCCTGTACTTTATGCTGCGAATACATCGAAATTGGTCAATGTGATGAACAACTTATTACAAATAGCCACAGCGATGATTGGAGAAGAGACCGATATTGAGATTGTAGAAATGCATGACCGCTGGAAAAAAGATGCACCAAGTGGTACGGCAAAAGAAATGGGAGAATTGATTGCTGATGAATTAGGAATAAGCCTTTCAGACAGCGCAACTTATGGTCGAGAAGGTGTTGGTGAGCGAGAAGCAGGAACGATCGGTTTTCATTCTTTGCGAATGGGGGATACTCCTAGCAGCCATACTGTTTTATTCGGTGGTTTTGGCGAACGATTGGAAATTAGTCATCATGCGACAGACTGGCGTGGATTTGCTAAAGGTGCATGTGATTGTGCGGTGTTCTTAGCCAAACAATCACCAGGTTATTACCATGTTTCCGATGTTTTAGAAAAAGACTTGAACTAATTAGTTCAAGTCTTTTCAGATTGTAGACAATAGAAATTATTTTTCTTTTTTTGTTATTTAATATTTTTTAATAATTTATTTATTGACTTCTCATTTTGTAAATGATAAATTTAGGGCAATCATTTAAGGAGGTCAGGACACATGACAAACAACAATACAATTCGTCAGTTTCAAACAGTTGAATCAGCATGTTGTTGTATGGTGCAAAAAGCAGCATACCATTTTGTCATGTCTATTAACTGTTCTGGACTCGTTTGAAAAGAAGGCAACGTCTAACTTTTAACGATCAGAGGTGCAGCTTTAATAGCTTGCACCTCTTTTTTTGTCCGTAAAATTAGGAACTTTGCTAAAAAGAGGAGGAACCACCATGTGTTGTCGCTATCCAGCAAAATTCAGATAAAACAAAATCAGGAGGAAGAATCTTATGCAATTATCCACCCAATTGATCCACGGAGGAATCAGTGAAGACCCATTGACTGGAGCAGTCAGCGTACCAATCTATCAAACATCAACATATCGTCAAAAAAAATTGGGACAGCCTGGAGACTTTGAATATTCTCGTTCTGGCAACCCAACACGTCAGGCGTTAGAAGCTTTGATCGCAGAACTTGAAGGCGGTGTGAAAGGTTTTGCTTTTGGATCAGGCTTGGCGGCAATTCATGCGGTCTTATCTGTGTTTCAGCCGGGAGATCATCTGATTTTAGGCGATGATGTTTATGGCGGTACATTTCGTTTGCTTGAAAAAGTATTCAAACCTTTAGGATTGAGTTATACGATGGTAGACAGTCGCGAACTTTCTCAACTTGAAGCCGCACTGACTGATCAAACAAAGGCACTGTATTTAGAATCTCCTAGCAATCCGTTATTAAAGATTATCGATTTAGAAAAAAGTGCGGCTTGGGCAAAAAAACATGAATTGCTGACGATTGTAGACAATACTTTTGCGACACCTTATCTGCAACAGCCGTTGAGATTAGGCGCGGACATCGTATTGCATAGCGGAACCAAATATTTAGGTGGACACAGTGATCTAGTTGCGGGACTAGCAACAACAAATAACGCTGAACTAGCAGAAAAAATTGGTTTTTATCAAAATGCGATCGGCGGTGTTCTAGGACCGCAAGATAGCTGGTTACTACAACGAGGAATCAAAACATTGGCTGTGCGGATGGAGGCACATCAAAAAAATGCGGAGATAATTGCAAACTTTTTATCAAATCATCCGGCTGTTGCAAAAGTTTATTATCCTGGTCTGACTGAGCATCCGAGTCATGACGTGGCTGCTAAACAAATGCGCGGCTTTGGCGGAATGATCGCTTTTGAATTGCTAGATGAGAGCCAGGTTGCAAACTTTGTTGAATCGTTGAAAGTCATCACATTGGCTGAAAGTTTAGGCGGTGTCGAAAGTTTGATCGAAGTACCTGCAATCATGACGCATGCTTCGATTCCAAAAGAACAACGAGAAGCTGCAGGAATCAAAGATGGTCTGATTCGTTTATCGGTAGGGATTGAAGCAGTTGAAGACTTACAAAGTGATTTAAATCAAGCATTGCTTACAAATATCACGGCCGATAATTCATAAAAAATATTAAGATTAGATCGTTTATCAAAAAAACTTAGACGATCACTGGAGGAAAAATAAAATGAAAAAATCAATGATAGCTATTGCTAGTTTGTTAGTCGTAGGAGTTTTGTTCTTAGCCGGCTGCCAATCAAAAACGACGGACAAAACAAGCTCGGATAATACGTTGCGAGTGGGAACAGAGGGAACCTATTCACCTTTTTCTTTTCGTGACGACAATGACAAATTGACAGGCTATGATGTAGAGGTCGCAAAAGCAGTTGCTAAAAAGATCGATTACAAAGTGAAATTTGTCGAGGCGCCATGGGATTCCATGTTAGCAGCCTTTGATGCTAACAAATCAGATGTAGTTTTCAACCAAGTAGCAATCACTCCTGAACGTCAGGAGAAATATTTGTTCAGCACACCGTATTCGATCTCGCATCCAGCATTGATTGTGAATAAGAACAATACGGAGATCAAAGATTTTGCAGACTTGAAGGGAAAGACAGCAGCACAATCTTTGACGAGTAATTACGCCCAGATGGCAGAAGATCTAGGAGCAAAAATTTCGAGTGTAGATGGATTTAGTAAAGCGGTGGAATTAGTTGGTGATGATCGTGCAGATGCGACACTAAATGATGACGTGACTTATTATGACTATTTGAATCAAAAACCAGAGGCTCCGATTAAAATCGTAAAAACGTCAGACGAAGCCACAGAAGTAGCAGCGATGTTCCATAAAAAGGATAAAGAGTTAGCAAAAAAAGTCGATAAAGCCATTAAAGAATTAAAAGCAGATGGTACGCTGACGAAGCTATCCGAAAAATATTTCAAAAAAGATATCTCTAAGTAAAAATACTGTCAGCTATCTTTGCAAAACAAAGTTCGTTTTTTCTATACGAACAATAAAAAGATTCGGCTAAAACAAGGAGTAAATAAAATGGAACGAACAATTGATATCATTCAAAGCTCAGCGCTGCCGTTGTTTTGGGCACTGTTGAAAATGACGGTCCCTTTGACCTTGATTTCTTTTACGCTGGGAATGGTCCTAGCGTTGATCACTGCTTTGGCACGGATTACAAAAAATCGAATCTTAAACGGAATCTTCTTTTTATACGTTTGGATCTTTCGAGGAACGCCTTTATTGGTCCAATTATTTATTGTTTTCTTTGGACTGCCATCGGTAGGAATTCAAATGGACGCTTGGACTGCCGCAATTTTGACTTTTTCACTGAATACCGGCGCGTATGCTTCTGAAAATATTCGTTCTGCTTTATTAGCAATCCCGCAAGGTCAATACGAATCGGCCGCTTCATTAGGTATGAGCCGCTGGCAGATTTTATACCGGATCATTGCGCCGCAAGCTTTCAAGATTGCTTTGCCGCCTCTATCGAATAGTTTTGTCAGTCTGGTCAAAGACACCTCATTAGCAGCCAGTATCACGATTGTTGAAATTTTCATGACTGCACAGCGGATCGCTGCTCGGACGTATGAGCCGTTGCTGCTTTATAGTATGGTGGCGATTTATTATTTGATCTTTTGTACCTTCTTGAATTATCTCCAATCGGTACTTGAAAAACGGATGATTTATTAGGAGGAATGACCATGTTAACGATCGAAAAATTAAACAAGAATTTTAACGGCAACCAAGTGTTAAAAGCAATCGATCTGACGTTTGAGCCTGGTGAGACAACGGTCATCTTAGGACCCTCTGGTTCAGGCAAAAGTACTTTATTGCGTTCAATCGATTTATTAGAGACACCAGACAGAGGTACGATCACAATTGATCAAGACAAACTTTCTTTTCCGCAAAATTTATCTTTTCGTCAATTGAAAGAATATCGTGGACATTTCAGTATCGTTTTTCAAGCATACAACCTTTTCCCCCATTTGACAGTGATCCAAAACGTCATGGAAGGTCCTACACAGGTGAAGAAAATTCCAAAAGATCAAGCACGAAAGCAAGCAGAAATCTTGCTAGAAAAAGTTGGTTTGTCAGATAAAGCTCTTGAACGCCCCAAACAATTGTCTGGCGGACAAATGCAGCGAGTAGCGATTGCTCGTGCTCTAGCGATGGAACCGGAGTTTATGCTGTATGATGAGCCTACGAGCGCACTTGATCCAGAACTAGCTCAAGAAGTATTGCAAGTAATCAAAGAGTTAGCAGAAGCAGGAAATGGTCAGATTGTTGTGACCCATCATTTAGAGTTTGCACGCAAAGTCGCAGATCGCATTGTTTTTTTAGAAGATGGGAAAGTTACTTTTGACGGCAGCAGCCAAGCCTTCTTTGAAAGTGATAATCCGCGAATTCAAAGATATTTGCAACAATTTTTATAAATGAATAAAGTAGTATTCGATAAAAAAGCTTCCTAAATTCGATTGAAAATCGAACTCAGGAAGTTTTTTTGTGGATATTTTTAATTTCTAGTTAACTGTATCTCTGATTTTGGTTCCTGAATTTTTACTAGAATCAATTTAGTGATTTCCATCAGCAACACAGCTGATGTGGCTAGCGATAAGGCTAAGCCGATTTCTTTTAGAGCAAAAGTACCTGGGATAGCAAAAACTTCGCGTAAACCGGGCAACAAGGTCAAACTGAATAGTCCACCACAGACAAGAATGGCCAGCAAGACCATTTTGTTAGAGAACAACCCTACTTGTAATGAGGTTTGTGTGTTTGAACGAGCGGCAAAAGTTTGCAGCGTTCGACTTAAAATCAATGTAGTAAAGGCCATCGCAACCCCCAGTTCAGGTGATTGTTGATTTCCTAACCATTGAGCAGTGATTACAGCTAAAGCAATCAAAATCCCACGATAGGTCACAGAGATCAATGTTTTTCCAGTAAAGATCCCGCTATTAGGATCTCGCGGCTGACGTTTCATAATCGTTGGTTCGGCTTTTTCCATTCCTAATGCGATTGCTGGAAGCGAGTCATTGACTAAATTGATAAACAGCAATTGCAAAGCAGTGAACGGGTTTGACCAACCAATTGCTAAAGCAAAAACGATTGCGATGATAGCACCTAAATTTCCAGCAAATAGATAAGCGACTGCTTTTTTGATATTATCAAAAACATTTCTGCCAACTTCAACAGCTTTAATGATCGATGCAAAATTATCATCAGTCAAAACCATCGCAGCAGCATCTTTTGCGACATCTGTTCCAGTTCCCATGGCGATCCCGATATCCGCTTGTTTTAAAGCTGGAGCATCATTGACACCGTCTCCAGTCATCGCCGATATTTTTCCTTTTTCTTGCCAAGCTCGAACGATTCGAATTTTATTTTCTGGCGATACGCGTGCGTAAACCGTGATTTTTGCTAATTTTTCAGCCAGTTCGACTTCACTTAACTGATCCAATTCAACACCAGTCAATGCTTGATCACCTGGTTGGAAGATCCCAATCTCTTTGGCGATCGCGACTGCTGTAGTCTTGTGATCACCAGTGATCATCACTGTTTGGATACCAGCAGAATTGGCATCGGCGACTGCTTGGAAAACTTCTGCGCGCGGCGGATCAATCATTGCTAACAATCCCACTAAAACAAGGTCTTCTTCCTCAGCTAATGTAAGAGAATCGGTGGCAACTTCTTTATAAGCAAAGGCTAAAACACGCAAAGCACGTTCAGCGAAGACTTCGTTTTGTTTTTGAAACTGATTTTTCAGCTCTGCAGTAAATTCAACAATTTGGCCATTTCGTAATACTTTTGTGCTGCGTTCAAAGACGATATCTGGGCCGCCTTTAGTGACCATGATTTTTTGTTGATCGATCGTATGGAGCGTTGACATTAACTTGCGATCAGAATCAAAGGGAAGTTCATCCTCGCGAGGATATTGTTTTCGCAATTTTTGATAGGATTGATTTTTATTTTCACTAAAGTCGATCAACGCGATTTCGGTTGGATCGCCTAATTTTGTTCCGTCTTTACTGATCGTTGCATCATTTGCTAAAACACTGATTTCGATCAAACGTTGTTCATCTGTTTGCCATTTTTTAGGATCAGTTGAAAATTCCCCGCTTTGTCCATTAGCTAAGTAATGATCTACGACAGTCATTTTATTTTGAGTCAGCGTGCCTGTTTTGTCAGTACAAATGATACTTGTCGATCCTAAAGTCTCAACAGCCGGCAACTTGCGAATGATCGCATGATGTTTGGCCATTTTTTTTGTTCCTAATGACAAGACGATTGTTACGATAGATTGCAATGCTTCAGGAATGGCAGCGACAGCAACAGCAACAGCAAACATAAAGGCATTCAAAATATCTTGAGTTACATCGACGGAACCATCTAAAAAGATTCGAAGCAGTTGCACACCTAAAATTACTAACGATAGGATTAAAATGGCAAAACTTAATTTTTTGCTGAAAAGATCTAATCCACGTTGTAAGGGTGTTTTCTGTTCAGTAGTTGATTTGAGTAAATCGGCGACTTGTCCGATCTCGGTCGTGTTACCTGTTGCTGTGACTAGAAATTTTCCGCGACCATATGTGACGATTGTTCCGCTAAAGACCATATTGATTCGATCACCAATCGGCGCTTCTTTGGAAAGAGTCGTAATTTCTTTTTCTGCTGGAGTTGACTCACCTGTCAACATTCCTTCATCTACTTTTAAAGTGCTTGCTTCAAGTAGGCGACCATCGGCAGGAACGTAGTCGCCAGCTTCTAAGATGACGATGTCTCCCGTCACGATTTCTTTAGCCGGAATACTTTGTTCTTGTCCTGCTCGAAGCACACTAGCATCAGGAGCGGCCAATTTTTTCAGCGCATCAAGTGAACCTTCTGCTTTTTTTGCTTGGATCACACTGACCAGTGAGTTTAATAATAATACGGCAAAAATAACAAGTGCTTCTACATGGGCACCCATGATCATTTGAACAATGGCAACGATCAATAAGACGATTACCATCGCATCTTTGAAAGTTTCTAAAAATAAGAACAAAGCTGATTTTTTCTTAGCTTCTGCTAGTTGATTCAGTCCCATTTCTTGCAGCCTTTGTTGCGCCTCTGCTTGAGTTAAACCAGCTGTAGTTGTATTTAAGTCTTGCATCAATTGTGTTGTTTCTTTTTGATAAACGTGTTTTGTCAATTTTCATCCTCCAATAAGTTTATTTACTTTTTCCGGCCATTTTCTCTGTTGTAATCAGCGGTATGTATGTCATCTCACTAACTTGTTAAAATAAAAAGAGACCTAAGGCAAGTGGGTCACACTTGTCTTAGGTCTCACCATTTCATACGATACCAGAGAACCATTACTGGTTTTCTTACTGTTGATATCACAACAACGTTTGTTGCCGGTTACTCCCCTAAGGAGTTATTAATATAGTTAAATTTTAACGGAAAGTATTTCCGATTACAAGAAAAATGTTGAATTAACAAAGAAAAATTTTTACTTAGTTAAGAATTCTGCTTGAATAGCTTAGATTTGTAAGTTATTTAATTTTTATTAAACAACTATTTTCCAGCAATGATTGTTTGGATAGTACTTTCATCTAATCCTTTTAACACCTGAATTAACATTTCTTTTGCAGCATCAAAATCAGCGATACTGAACATCGTTTGGTGAGTATGGATATAGCGACCACAAACACCGATGACAGTACTTGGAATTCCTTGATTAGAAGTATGTGCTGCGCCAGCATCGGTTCCTCCTTTAGAAACAAAGTATTGATAAGGGATATTGTGTGTTTCGGCAGTATCTAATAAATATTCTCGCAAACGAGGCAGTAAGATCATGCCAGGATCTTGAATTCGTAGGAGGGTCCCTTCACCTAAATGACCAAAGGTTCCGTTTGTTGTGGTCAGATCATCTGCAGCTGAACAATCTACTGCGAAAAATAAATCTGGTTGGAATTTCGTAACAGCAGGTTTTGCACCGCGTAATCCAACTTCTTCTTGTACATTTGCGCCAGCAATCAATGTGTAATCCAATGATTCTTTTTGCAACGCTTCTAACGCTTCTAAAACAACAGTACAGCCATAACGATTGTCCCAAGCCTTACTGATAATATTTTTTCCGTTGGCTGTTTTGATTGTCTCGGTTTGGGGAACGATTGTATCTCCAGGTAAAACACCGTAAGATAGGGCTTCTTCTTTTGATTCAAAGCCAGCATCAAAAAGAATATCTTCGATTTTTATTTGACCTTGTCCATTGGTTCCTCGTAATAAATGTGGTGGAACAGAAGAAGAAATACAAGGATAATTGCCTTTATTTGTCTTTAACGTAAAACGCTGAGCTGAAACGACATAAGGATTCCAGCCACCTAAAGGTACTACTTTGAATAATCCACGCGAAGTGATCTCAGTCAATAAAAAGCCGACTTCATCCATATGAGCTGCGACCATCACTCGTGGTTTGTTTTTTTCTGCATGACGCAACCCAAAAATTCCGCCTAGACCATCTTGTTGGATGTCATCAACTAATGGAGCAAGCGCTGTTTTCATGTAATGACGGATATCTTCTTCAAACCCACTAGTTCCTTGTAATTCTGTTAATTCTTTGATGCGTTGAAAGGTTCTTTCTTCCATTTTTTTCAGCTCCTTGGAAATTTAACTTCCTTTTTATTATAAGCATTTGAAACTTGAAAATAAATCAATTCAAAGTCGAAAAATGACTGATTAAGCTTTTGATCTGCAGTACCAAAGTTTTGTTTGATCATATTTGCCAATTCTGCTGGAGAAAACTCATTAGAAAAATAGGCTTGAAAGAATTCTCGAGGGATCATTTCCTGTTGGCTGTAACAGAATCGCTTGGTGTGATAAGGAATTTTTAGATCAGCTAACAATTGTTTGTAGTGTTCATTTAATAATAAATCAGGGTTGATCTTCTCATAAGGGGAGAAGAGCTGATCTTCTTCTTTGACTAGTCGAAATATTAAGCACCAATCACGACTTGCCTGACAAAATGCCAATAAATCTGCTTGAGTCTGCAATGCAGGATTCATCGTAGAAAAAACAAGATCATACCTGTGAGTGTGCTGAGACAAAAATATTTCTTGTGCTTGTTTAATCAGTCGGACATGGGAATCTGCTTTGGTCGCCGCTAAAGACAACATTTTCTTAGAAATATCTACGAGGTCATATGTTTTCACATATTGTTGCAAAGCGGGGAGATAGCGGCCTGTTCCACCTGCCAAATCTAAAAATGTTTGGCAAGGCAAAATTTTTTGAGTTAATAGGAAATCACACAGCTCTTGTGCGATCGGTAAGGCAGATTCTTGTTGGATGATCTCATACTCTTCAGCAAACTCATCCCAAAACGCTTCTAGTTCATTAAAATAATCAGACATAACGGCCTTCTTTCTAAGTCCTTATTAGTATACACTGCCAAAAATGATTATAAAATCTATCAATTTGTTACTAAAAAATTCGATGTATCCAGATTAAAACAAACGAGGTGCTATGACAAATATACCGTCATAACACCTCTAAATAATGAGAAATTAAAAAATCACTTATCTGGTTCAAATCAGCTAATGGATCAATAATAATATTGAACGATCATGATAGCAATCAGAACCAAAATCCCCGGTAAATAGTTAGAAACGCGAATCTTAGTCAGTTTCATGACGTTTAAGCCGATTGCTAAGATCATCAATCCGCCAATAGCACTGATCTCATTCATCAGACTGTCGAGTAATTCTTTTGGTAAATAACGAACGATGACACTAGCAAAAATAGTGATTGCTCCTTGATAAATCAAAACAGGAAAAGCGGAAAAAAGAACACCGATACCTAATGAAGCAGTCAACATGATCGACATGAAACCGTCCATCACGGCTTTAGTAAATAATGTTTGATGGCTGCCGGAAACCCCGCTTTCAATCGCTCCGATAATCCCCATCGAACCGATCAAATAGATCAACGTAGCTGTGACAAAGCCTTCAGCAAAATTACTATTTCCGCGGGCAAAACGTTTTTCTAAAAACAAACCTAATCGAGTCATAGAGTCTTCGATTTTTAAGAACTCGCCGATCATCCCACCAAGACAGATACTGATGATAATCACGATAAAAGAGCTCGCCTGCAATGACATTTGCAACGCTAGAACAATGACTCCTAGAGCGATTCCTTTGGTGACTGTGTCTTTTGTTTGTTCTGTGATATTGCGTAAGATAATGCCGGAAAAACTCCCTGCGATAATGGCAAGACAGTTGACCACTGATCCTAATAACATAACTTTCACCTGTTTCTATGAAATTGATTAAAAAATAATTAAATATTACATAAAGAACATCTTACCACGAGTAGAAATGTTTTTGAATAGCAAAAACTGCAGACAATTTTCGTAAAGAATAATCTGCAGTTAGGATGAAGTTATTGTTGGAGTGATTTTTCCTGTTCACGTTTGGCAAGTATCGGCATGATGAAGCCTAAACCGATCAAGACGACGATTCCGACGATATTGATAATCAATTCATGCCAAAATAGACTAGAACCATACGGAGCATCTTGCGGTAAAATCCCGAATAAGGTAGCAATGACAGTGACCGCTAAACACCAACTGCCGACAAAGACCGCCATTCGATCATTTTTGATAAAGACATAATCAGATTGGAATGTTTGACTGTTTAATCGAATACGAATGAAAGCATAAAAAATCCAACAAGTCACGCCAGGAGAGATGATGCCATTAAGATTTAACAACCAGTTGAAGATGTCGTTCATCTCAGGTAAGAAGACACCTAATAATAAGATAAAAGCACTTAAAGCAGTTGTTAAAATGTAACCATTGATCGGCAAACCTTCAGCATTTAGTTTTGTTAATGCTTTCGGCATGAATCGTTTTCCGGTATCTGAAATCAACATTCGTGTCATAGCATCTAACAAAACGGCCAGCAAAGCACACATATAAATGATTTGTGTTACAGCAAAAACATACATCAAAGTATTACCTAAATGGAAAAACTCGCCTAAACGTTGAAAAGCGTAGTAAGAACCATTCATTTTTAAATTATTGGGCAAATGATGGGCATTGAAGAAAACCCCTAGAGAAAACGAGCCAAAGACGGTCAAAAAGATTGTCATGATAGTGAGCATAATCATCGCTTTAGGAAATTCTCGTTGCGGTTTGCGCATCCGTGTCACAAAAGGAGCAACTAATTCTGCCCCGTTGATGGCATAGATTAATAAGCCAATCGTAGTCAAATAATGAAGATCAAATTTGGGAATAACAGCCCCAAGATTCATCGGTTGCGTCTCAATATGTCCATTTGGCATAAACAAAGAGGCAAAAGTCATAAAGACGAATAAGAGTGCCATGATAAACATCGCGCCGCCACCTAGTGTACTCAATACTTCCAATGATCTCTTAAAATGGCGTTGTAAAAAAATAAAGGCTAGAAAAATACAGAAAGTCAGTAAAGCAAACATCGAGTTGGACATCTTGTCTTCCATGGAATCATTTCCATTGACCAACCAACCAAAGCCAACGACTACAGCATTAGCAGTATCAACAACGTAAGGGATTGATGCTGCCCAGTAGGTCCAAGCAGTGAAATATCCCAATCGATCTCCGCTTGTTCCTCGTACCCACGAAGTTAAGCCGCCGCCTTCATGATTAAAGACAGAGCCTAATTGTCCAACCATCAAAGAATAAGGAATCACATATAATAGCAGTAAAATTATCCAAGAAGTGATCACTCCTAAACCTTGGTTGGCAAAATTATAAATAATGTCATCAAAACCGATGACGGTGACAAACGACATCATGGCAAGCACAGGCCATGAGATGAAACTTTTCTTTTCCTCGATCATGTAAAGGACTCCTAATTCTATGAATCTATTTCTATTTTTAGTTAGAAGATTGCTGGAATATCCATATTTCTACAAAAAATATGAAAATCTAATAAATCATTGCAAGCATATATTTTCTTTCGAGTAAATGAGGGTGGTTTATTTCGGTAATCCACGGAAATCTCCTTTCTGATCACAAAATACGATCTATCTTCCCATAAAAAAATAAAATACGCAATGATAACTATTTCTGGTAATTCACGCAAATTAGTTAGGAAATCCAGCAATTATTATTGAAACCATTCTAAAAAAATCATGCCGATAACTATCAGCATGATCTTTTTTAAAGTTCGATTGTTTCGCCAACGTGCATCACTTTACCGATGTTTTTTGGTAATAAGGTGATAAAGGCTTCCGGATCTTGGTTGATAACTGGAAAAGTATTGTAATGAATCGGGACGACTTGTTTAGCTTTCAGCAACTTTGCAGCAATTACTGCATCGTGAGGTCCCATCGTAAAATTATCACCGATTGGTAGAAAAGCAAGATCGATGTCAAAATTCTCTCCTAAAAATGCCATGTCGCCAAAATAGGAAGTATCGCCAGCGTGATAAATAGTTTTTCCTTCAGCTTGTAAAATAAAACCCGCCGCTTCTCCCATATAAAGCATTTGTCCTTCAACTTCATAACCAGAACTATGTTGTGCGTGAACCATTGTTACTTGACCAAAAGGAAAATCAAATGACCCGCCGATGTTCATGCCATGTGTTTTGTTCACACCATTCTTTTCAGCAAAATTGCAGATTTCCACGATACTAATAATCGTAGCATCGTTGCGTTTGGCAATTGAAAGCATATCGCCAATGTGGTCGCTGTGTCCGTGGGTAACTAAAATCCAGTCAGTTTGTACTTTTTCAGGGGTCAAGTCAGTCAAAGAATTTCCTGTGATGAAAGGATCAAATAATAATTTTTGTCCGTCATTCATGATAAGCGATAGAACTGAGTGTCCATGATAGGTAATTTTCATAGGGCATCCTCCTTCTCGTAGTTCTATTATAACGAAGACTTTTCGGAATAAGTAACCTTTTGCTTTATAATGAAATCGGTTAAACTAGGAAGAAAAATGGAGGAGAAGAAGATGAAATTGACAATTGATTCAAAAATAAACGGTCAAGTATCTTTGGCCTATAGCGTCATTGAGTTTACTAATGAAGCGTATAATGAAAAAATTTGGCGGGACAAATTAAATCCACTACTTAAAAAAATTGAAACACAGGATACCTTAGAAACTATCAAAGAAAATCCGCAAATCATCGCAACCAAAAAAGTTTATCGAACATTAGGAAAAGATCCCGCCCGTTTTAGACCGTCATCGGACAGTTTATGGCGCCGTGTTGTTCAGCAAAAGGGATTTTATCAGATCAATGCACTCGTAGATTTAAATAATTATTTCTCTTTAAAATGGAAACTCCCTTTTGGTGTTTATGATCTTGCAAAAATAGCTGATTCTATCCAACTGACCATTGGCCAAGCTGATGAATACTATGTAGGAATCGGAAATAAATCTGTTAACATCGAAAATCTCTTAGTCTTAACAGATGATACTGGAGCATTTGGCAGTCCAACGGCTGATTCAACTAGAGGAATGATCACTGAAAAGACAACACGTGCGTTATTAGTAGGCTTTCAATTTGAAAAAGAGACTATTGAACAACCTGAAGTGAAGACGATCTTAGAAACATACTTAACCAACTGTCGAATCATCGAACAAGGAATCATTTAAAAGGTGAAGCAATAAGTCACGTTAAGTTTACGCCCAATTTTTACAAACATCGATCCATTGTTTAAATGACGTATATTTTTCCAATTCTGTAATGGTCAATTCAATGGCGTTGTTTGAGTTGCCACAGGCAGGATAGACGCTTTCGAAGCGTTTCAAAGATTCGTCCAAGTAAATCTCGACACCAGCATTGACTGCAAAAGGACAAACTCCGCCGACTGGATGTCCAACAATCGGTTCTACTTCTTCAGGCTTCAACATCAAGGCACGTTCACTAAAAGCAGCTTTGTATTTTGTATTATCAATTTTAGCGTCTCCAGCGGCAACAATCAAAATAGTTTTTTGAGCTTTCTTTTGTTTGAAAGACAATGTTTTTGCGATGCGCTCTGGCGCACAGTGTAATGCTTGAGCAGCAAGTGCGACTGTAGCACTGGAAATGGAAAATTCTTGGATTTTATCGGCTAGACCATATTGTGAAAAAAATGTTTTAACAGCTTCAGCAGACATAGTGTTCCCTCCTTGATTAATATGTATCTATTCTTTTTGCTTTCTTTTACGAATCTGAGTGTTTCTTTTAGATTAGTTAATAATCATACACGCTTTATGAAACACAGTAAATAATAGTTTGTTAAAATAGTAAAAGAAATTTTATGGAGGATATCCAAGATGAAAGAAGACAAGAAAAAATTATTAGCTAAAGTAGCATATATGTATTATGAACAAGAATTGACCCAAGCGCAGATCGCTAAAGAATTAGCAATTTATCGTACGACAGTCAGTCGAATGTTGAGCCAAGCCAAAGCTGCCGGTATTGTAGAAATCAAGATCAATCATTTTGATCCGAGTTTATTTGAGTTGGAGGAACAAATGAAACAGGCATTTGGTTTGACCGCTGTCGAATTAGTCCCGACAGAAAATGACTCTAGTGAAGAAATAAAAGAAGAACGACTGGCAGCTGCCGCGGGTGCTTGGCTTAGACGGCAGTTATCCGATGATATGGTGGTAGGATTGTCTTGGGGGGCCAGTGTCGGAAAAGCAGTGAGTAAAATCGAACCAAAACAATTAGCGAATGTTTCAGTTGTCCCGGTAGTTGGCGGACCAAGCCATATCAATTCACGCTATCATGTGAATACTTTGGTCTATGAGTTGGCGCGCAAACTAAATGGAGATAGTTTGTTTGTAAATGCAACGGTAATCCAGGAAACAAAAGCATTAGCAGAAGGAATCTTTAATTCTAAATATTTTCATGAGTTAAAAGAATATTGGAAACGCTTGGATTTAGTTATTGTAGGAATCGGTGGTCCGTTAAGTTACCATAAAAGTCAATGGCGTGATTTGTTGTCAGCTGCAGATTACCAAGAGCTGAAGCTGCGCGAAGCAGTCGGAGATTGTTGCTGTCGATTTTACGATAGTTATGGAAAAGAATTAAACGGTGGAGTAAATCAGCGGACAATCGGTTTGTCTTTAACAGAATTAGCGGATGTTCCTCAATCTGTTGGGATTGCTCGTGGAATTTCTAAGGCTCGTTCGATCGTTCCATTATTAAAAAAAGGTTACTTAAAAACAGTGATCACCGATCAAGAGACCGCCCAAGAAATTTTACGATTAAATCAACGAAAGTAGTTTTTTTGTAAAAAATGCACATCTGTGCGATTGCTTGACGATATTTTTTTATAAACGGCGCGATAGAAGGATCTCTACGCTATTTAAGAAAGAGCATGCGGAAATAATTTCGTGAAGGTGCTATGCTTAAACTATAGAAAAGCGTAAAGGAGTTTTTTTAATGGAATTTATGTTAGATACGGCCAATATTACAGATATCAAAAAATTTACTGACTATTTACCGATTTCCGGTGTGACTTCAAATCCTTCTATTGTAAAAAAAGAAGGAAAGATTGATTTCTTCCAACATATGAAAGATATTCGCAGTATCATCGGTGAACACCGCTCGCTGCATGTGCAAGTCGTCGCCACTGATTATGAGGGGATTATTCAAGATGCTGAAACTATTTTAACCAAGATTGATCAAAAAGTTTTTATCAAAATTCCTGTAAATGAACCTGGGTTAAAAGCAATCAAAGAGTTGAAACGTCGTGGGGTCAATGTTACAGCGACTGCGATTTATACAAAATTTCAAGCATATTTAGCGATCGCTGCAGGGGCAGATTATATCGCGCCTTATTTTAACCGAATGGAAAACTTGAACATCGACCCTCGTGAAGCAATTTTTGAAATGGCAGAAGAAATTGCTCGGACAAAGAGTGAGACAAAAATTTTAGCTGCTAGTTTCAAAAATGTCGGTCAAGTCAATGCAGCGTTAGAAAATGGCAGCCAAGCAGCGACAATGGGCGTGGATATTATTCAACAAGCGTTGGCAATGCCATCAATCGCTCAAGCAGTCAGTGATTTTACTGGTGATTGGGAAGTGATTTTTGGCGAAGGAACAACGATCACTGATTTATGAAATAAATCTAGACTGTAAATAACGTCTAATTACAGACGAGGTTTACAGTCTTTTTTTGTCAGATAGAGAAATGAATAGCTCAAAACAAATCATTTCCGATTTTTTGCTTGTCCTTTTATAATGACAAAGACGAAAGGGGATGTACGAATGGAAACAAGAGCAATTGTCATTGAAGCATATGGTCATGCAGACCAATTGAAAGAAAGTAACGTATCGTTACCTGAGTTAGGTGAGCAGCAAGTATTAGTCAAAGTAAAGGCGACATCAGTCAATCCTATTGATTGGAAACTACGTGAAGGTTATTTGGCACAAATGATGCCCTGGGATTTTCCAATTATTTTAGGATGGGACGTTGCGGGTGAAATCGTAGCAACCGGTTCAAAAGTGACTAAGTGGCATGTAGGACAAGAAATCTTTGCTCGACCAGAGACGACTCGTTTTGGAACTTATGCTGATTATACAATCGTTGATGTTCATTTATTAGCAAGCAAACCAGAATCAGTCTCCTTTGAAGAAGCCGCGGCCGTTCCTTTAGCGGGTCTAACAGCCTATCAAGGATTATTTACTCACGGGAAATTGATTGCTGGTGAAACAGTCTTGATTCATGCAGGAGCTGGCGGTGTGGGAATTTATGCCATTCAATTAGCTAAAAATGCAGGTGCAACGGTGATCACTACGGCAAGTGAAAAAAATCATGCACTGTTAAAAGAACTTGGGGCGGATCAAGTAATTGACTACCATACGACGGATTTTTCAGAAGTATTGTCAAATGTCGACTTAGTTTTTGATACAATGGGCGGCGATGTACAGACGAATAGTTTTAAAGTATTGTCTGAAAATGGCCGATTGATCTCAATCGTCAATAAACCAGCAGAAGAATTAGCTGAGACTGTTGCAGTAGCAGAAAGTATTTGGTTACAGCCAGATGGAAAACAATTACAAGAGATTGCCGATTTAATGACTGAAGGAAAAGTCAAGAGTATCATCGGACAGGTATATCCACTTACAGAGTCAGGTGTGAGGTCAGCTCATGAATTGAGTGCGACTCATCACGCCAAAGGAAAAATTGTTTTGACAAATAAATAAAAAATCAGCCCTCTAAGTTAGTTCAACAGCTAACTTAGAGGGTTTTTAGTATCTTGAGCTGATTTTTAAAAAAGAAATCCCTGTTCTTTTAGAAAATCGCCAGTATCTTGGCGGCGTGGGGAGTCAAAATGGTGTCGAACCTTTTCTGACCACACAGCTTGTTGATTATTTGTTGTGCGTTGCTGATAATAAGCCGCCATTTTTTTATCATAATCAGCAATCAATGCAGGAGTCAATGCACGGTAGGTATTGGTCCCGAGCATTGCAGCGATAGGCAAGCGCGGTTTGACTTCATTTTTTTCTGCAGGATAGCCGATGAACAGACCAAATATCGGATAAGTCAATGGCGGTAAATCAAGCAATTCTTTTATTTTGAACAAATCATTTCGAATCCCGCCAACGTAGCAGACACCTAATTTTTCTGATTCAGCAAAGACAGCCATTGATTGGGCAGCCAAAGTGGTATCAATTGTTGCTACGATCAGCGATTCTATGGTTCGTAAATGATCGCTGGGCTCATTATGCTGAGCCAGGACTTGTGCATGCTTATTTAAATCAGCGACAAAAACATAAAATTCACCATTGTTTCCATTGTCGACAGAAAAATGTGCGAGCTGTTCGATTGTTTTTCTTTTTTTGCTATCGGTAATCGCAATTATTGAGAAGGCTTGTAAAAAATTAGAACTGCTAGCACTTTGAGCCGCTAAGATCAATTGCTGTTTTAGTTCTAATGTTAATTTTTGTGCTGTAAATGAGCGGACAGAAGTATGTTGGATCATTGTTTCAAAAAGTTCCATTAAAAAACCTCCTTTTTTTAAAGCATAATGCTGGTAAATCTAGAAGTAAAGTAGAAAGAGCACACATCACGCTGCCAAGCTATACTTTCTACTCAATTTTTGCAGAATATTATTTTAAATAATACACACTAGGAAAAACAGGCTAAAGAACTTAATGACTAATCGACAAAACACGAACGTTTGATTAGAAAAATCCTGATTAAATAATAAAAATCTAATTGTTTTATCATCTTTATGCTATAATGAAAAACAATTATTTGAAGGGAGTTATGCAAATGCGAGGCGTAGTAACAGTTATTGGAAAAGATAAAGTTGGTATCATCGCTGGTGTCAGTCAAAATCTAGCGGAACAAACAATCAATATCCTTGACGTTTCTCAAACAATCATGGGGGAATATTTTACGATGATGATGTCAGTAGATCTGTCTAATACGACTATTGATTTTGAAGAAGCCCGAATACAGCTTCATGAATTAGGTAAGACATTGGGTGTGAAAATCAGTATCCAAAACCAAGAAATTTTTGATACGATGCATAAATTATAAGGAGGTCTGTTCGTGGAAACCAAGCAAATACTGGAAACGATTCGAATGATTGAAGAGGAGAATTTAGATATTCGAACGATTACGATGGGAATATCTTTGTTAGATTGTATTGATAGTGACAGTGATCGCGCATGTGAAAAAATCTATCAAAAAATTACAACTAAAGCACAAGATTTAGTTAAAGTAGGAGAAGCAATCGAGGCGGAATATGGGATTCCAATCATCAACAAACGGATTTCGGTCACACCAATCGGTATTATTGCTGCCGCAACACCGGATACTGATTATGTGAAATTTGCCAAAATATTGGATAGAGCGGCTAAAGCTGTGGGAGTAAATTTCCTTGGCGGTTTTTCTGCTTTAGTCGAAAAAGGCTATCAACACGGCGATAAGATTTTGATTGATTCGATTCCACAAGCATTAGCAGAAACAGATTTTGTCTGTGCTTCAGTTAATATTGGTTCAACAAGAGCGGGGATTAATATGGATGCAGTCGCACATATGGGGCAGATTGTAAAGAAAACAGCAGAGGCATCGGATTTAGGGTGTGCTAAGCTTGTTGTTTTTGCAAATGCAGTAGAAGATAATCCTTTCATGGCTGGAGCTTTCCATGGCGTAGGTGAAGCAGATTGTGTCATCAATGTTGGAGTCAGTGGACCAGGTGTAGTAAAACGTGCCTTAGAAAAAGTTAAAGGAGAACCCTTCGATGTAGTCGCAGAAGTCGTGAAAAAAACTGCATTTAAAATTACGCGAATGGGACAAATGGTAGGGAAAATCGCTTCTGAACGATTAAATGTTCCATTTGGGATTGTGGATCTTTCATTAGCTCCCACGCCGGCAGTCGGGGATTCAGTGGCGCATGTTTTAGAAGAAATGGGATTAGAAAGTGTCGGAACGCATGGGACAACTGCTGCGTTAGCACTTTTGAATGACGCTGTGAAAAAAGGCGGCGTGATGGCTTGCAACCATGTGGGAGGTTTGTCAGGCGCATTTATTCCAGTTTCTGAAGATGCCGGAATGATTGACGCGGTCAATAACGGTTCTTTATCAATCGAAAAACTTGAAGCGATGACTGCAATCTGTTCAGTGGGACTAGATATGATTGCAATCCCTGGCGCAACACCTGCCAGCAGTATCTCAGCGATGATCGCAGATGAAGCAGCAATTGGAGTCATCAATCACAAAACGACTGCTGTACGGATCATTCCAGCTAAAGGGAAAAAGATTGGTGAGATGGTGGAATTTGGCGGATTACTAGGAAGAGCACCCGTGATGGCGGTCAATTCAGCTGGTTCTGCTGATTTTGTTGCTCGTGGTGGACGAATCCCAGCACCGATTCATTCATTTAAAAATTAGGTATTTACGAGTAACTTCTGGATAAGAACATCTTACTTAGCTAGGAATAATCGTCGGCGCAAATTTTTTTGCGTCGTCTTTTTTTATTTAGTCAGAAATTTTCGTGCCAGATATGAAAAAAATTTGTGTTAGAATGAAGTGGACGAAAAAACAGGAGTAGATAGATGAAAAATAAGACATATCTAAAGGCAAGTTTGCGCGAAATTTTTTACTCAAAAGGTCGTTTTATTGCGATCGTTTTAATTATTTTATTAGGAACTTTATTGTATGTGGGGATTAAAGCTACTGGTCCAATCTTAAATCATTCAGCCAGCCGATACGTGGATAAACAAAAATTAGCTAATCTGCAGATTGTTTCAACCGGTGGTCTGACAAAAGAAGACGAACAGTTAGCAGCAAAGATTCCACATGCGCAAGTTGAAAGTGGTTATCAGCTGTTTTATGCCGATCATGAGAAAAACGAAGTCATCAAATTGTATTCCTATGCTAAAAAAAATCAACAAAATCAATTGATCGTAAAAAAAGGCCGCCTGCCTAAACAGAAAAATGAAATTATTTTAGACGAAAAAGCCCAAAAAGAAGGTTATCGGTTAAATCAGATATTTCAAATCGATCAGCCAGATCAGTTGGAGCGGAAAAAGTTTAAAATTGTAGGTTTTGCTCAGTCACCACTCTATATCAATACAGAAGAACGTGGTCTTTCAACGATTGGCAATGGCAGTGTAGATTTTTTTGCTTACGTACCAGAGAGTAATTTTTCCGGTGACATCAAATCGGTACTTTATGTTCGCTTTACAAATGTTCAAAACAAAGAGACTTACGGTAAAGATTATGAAAAAACAATGGATGAAAACGTCGAAAAAACGGAAGAAATCTTTGCCGATCGTCCTAAAGAACGATTGATAGAAATCAAAAGGGACGCTGAGAAGAAATTATTGCCCCAAAAATCAGAAGTACTAGCTAACTTGGCAAAACTTGACGCTGGTCAAAAAGAATTGGATCAGGCCCAAAGGCAGCTGGAGCAGCAGTCTCAGACAGCTCCGAATCCTCAATTGGTTCAAGCTCAAGCCGAATTAGCAGCACAACAAAAAGAACTCAACGGCAATCGGGAACAATTATTGTCTGCCCAAGAAGAAATTGCTAAAAGTGAAAAAGAACTCCATGAACTAAAAACACCTAGCTATACGTATACTCAGCGAGCCGATAATCCTGGGTTTCAAGAATACGGTGATCTTTCTGAGCGTATCGCGGCGATTGCCAATGTCTTTCCCATCTTTTTCTTTTTTATCGCGGCATTGATTACCTTTACAACGATGACTCGAATGGTCGAAGAGAATCGGCGAGAGATTGGAACGCTGAAAGCATTAGGTTATTCCCGTTTTGAAATTTCAATCAAATACATTATTTATGCTTTATCAGCTGCGACATTGGGAATTGTTTTAGGAAGTTTAATTGGGACGCATACGTTGCCGCGTTTGATTTTTGTTCTTTCTAGCGACCGCTATAATTTCCCAGGAGTACAAGCTTTTTATTTAGCACGTCCAATCATTCAAGCAACGATTGCCTTTTTGTTTGCTAGTTTGGGTGCGGCATTACTTGTCTTATTACGAGAACTCCATGAAAAACCGGCAGTACTTTTGCAACCCAAGGCACCAAAACCTGGAAAACGGATCTTTTTAGAACGAATCACTCCAATTTGGTCACGAATGAGTTTTAATTCAAAAGTCAGTTATCGGAATCTCTTTCGCTATAAGTCACGGATGGTCATGGCAGTAATCGGGATTGCGGGGTGTGCGGCTTTGATGGTTGCAGGAGTAGGATTGAAAGATTCTATCGGCTCTGTTGGAGATAAACAATTTGGACCGATTATTGATTATGGGGCGACCGTTACGTTGAAAGAACAGCCGGATTATGCTGCAGTAAGTTCAGTCATTTCTCAGGATGAAAAAATCACAAGTTATTTGGCTACCATGAATCAGACAGTCGAATTAAAACAAAAAGGCCAAGCCAATCAAAAATTAACGATGATGGTACCAGAAGATCGCCAGAAATTTGAAAACTATCTTCATCTGAAAACCGGTGGTGAAACATTCGAATTACCAGAAGACGGTGTTGTGATTACACAAAAAATGGCTGAGCTGTTTGAATTAGAAAAAGGAGAACAGTTAACGATTTATGATGAAGATCAGCAGACTTTCAAGGTAAAAATCGCTGAAATTGCTGATAACTATTTAGGGAATTTCCTCTATTTGTCAAAAGAATATTATCAACAAGTTCGCACGAAAGAATTTATCAAGAACAGCTATTTGTTAAAGAGTCAAAAAATGACTAAAACGGAAGAAAAAAAATTGGCACAGAAACTCTTGAGCACAAAACAAGTAATGAATACTTCGTTTATGTCTACTCAGATCAAAACACAAGAACATTCAATGGAAAATCTTGATGGAATCGTGTGGATCTTTGTAGTCTTGTCGGGATTATTGGCTTTTATTGTGTTGTATAATCTAACGAATATTAATGTCTCTGAGCGTTTACGCGAATTATCCACAATTAAAGTGTTAGGTTTTTATGATCGAGAAGTTACTTCTTATATCTTCCGTGAGAACTTTGTCTTTACCTTCTTGGGTATTTTATTTGGTTACGGTCTGGGAATTATTTTGACCAAATTTATTTTGGATCAGGCGTCAATGGAATCCATCACCTTCCCATTGGTCATTCGTCCCGGGGCATATCTTGTTTCTGGCGGACTAACGATTTTGTTCTCAGCAATCGTCATGGTTGCTACACATTTTCGCTTGCGGCATATTAATATGATCGATGCCTTAAAATCAAATGAATAAGCGTACAAAAGCGTTGACAAACATTTTTAGCCAGTCTATGATTTAATCAATAGTTGAATGCAATGAGAAGGATATGATCTGATTTTATTAGTCATCACAAGAGAAAGAAGCCGAGGCTGGAAGCTTCTGATTGCGAAAAATAGATTACTCCCTTTGAGTGGCCGCAAACGGTCCGATCGATACTCGTTATGTATCTTATGAGCCAAAAAGGCTGAACTTTTTGGAAACTTGGGTGGTAACACGTTTATTCACGTCCCTATTTTATAGGGACGTTTTTTTATTGGAAACCCATCCATCCTTTTGTTAAAATTAATTAAGAAAAGGTACGCAAGAATAATTTTTTTAGTGAAAAAGCGGATCGGAGTTGAGTTGAATGTCAAAAGAAATCGAAATTGTTTTACCGGATGGAAGCAAACAAAAGGTGAGAGAAAATACCACCTTGTTTGAAATAAAAAATCAATTGCTGGAAGAAGCAGTTGTTGGCAGTATTGATGGCGTGCTTGTTGACTTATCAACTCCAGTCAAAAAAAATTCAGAGATTGCTTTTTATGACTGCTCTACTTCAGAAGGGACGACAGCCATTTGTCAATTGGTCAGTCTTTTACTGGAAGAGGCGATCAAATCTAATTATCCAGAGGCTCTTTTTGCAAAATCACAACGTGAAGATCAAACAATCTGGATTGATCTGCGAGTAGATAAGCCGTTAAGTGCATTGATTTTAAAAGATCTGGAACATCATATGAAACAGAAAATCAAGGCAGATGCGAAAATCGAAAGTACGGCATTGACTGTATCAGAAGCAAAAGAAGTCTTCAAAGACAATGAATTGAAACTTTTTGCGTTATCTGAATTAGCAGATGATCGGATTATTTTTGTTTATTCTTTTGGAGATGTGACAGAATTTTTCCTTGAACCAGCTGCACTAGAAGTGGCTGCGGCGAACTATTTTTCATTATTGAAAGTTTCTGGGGCGTACTGGCAAGGAAATCCAGATAATGAAATGCTGCAACGCGTAACGGGGGTCGTTTTTGCTGAGAAGGCCCAACTGTTAGCTCACTTGGATTATTTGGAAGAATCAGAAAAACGAAGCCATCAAAAATTGGGGAAAGAACTCGATTTATTTATGTTTTCTGAAGAAGCACCAGGAATGCCTTTTTATTTAGAAAATGGACTGATCATTCGTAATGAATTACAGAAATTTTTGCGTGAGTTACAAGCAAAATATGATTACAAAGAAGTTAAAACACCGTTGATCTTGAATCAGCGTTTATGGGAACGTTCTGGTCATTGGGATCATTATAAAAATAATATGTATTTTACAAAAGTAGCAGATGAAGACTATGCATTAAAACCGATGAATTGTCCAGGACATTGTTTGATCTTCAAAGATCGCAAGCGATCTTATCGGGATCTGCCTATGCGAATGGCTGAATTTGGCCAAGTTCATCGTCATGAGTTTAGTGGGGCATTGAACGGCTTGCTTAGAGTCCGAACCTTTTGTCAAGATGATGCCCATATTTTTGTTCGGCGCGATCAAATCGAACAAGAGATTGCATTAGCTTTAAAAATCATTGATGAAGTGTATAAGATTTTTGGGTTTGAATATGCGGTCGAATTGTCGACTCGTCCCGATGATTTTATGGGAGAGATTGAGCTGTGGGATGAAGCGGAAGCCTCACTAGGTAAAGTGTTGACAGACCTTGGGTATAAATACAATATCAACGAGGGGGATGGCACTTTTTACGGTCCTAAAATCGATATCTATATTAAAGATGCATTGAATCGCAGTCACCAATGTGCGACTGTCCAATTGGATTTCCAAATGCCAGGAAAATTTGATTTAAGTTATATAGATGAGAATAATCAAGAAGCGCAACCAGTCATGATTCATCGAGCAGTTTTTGGTTCACTGGATCGTTTCCTAGGAATTTTGATTGAACACTATGCCGGAGCATTTCCACTTTGGCTGGCGCCTAAACAAGTGGCCTTACTCAGTGTTGCTCAGACACATAAAAATGGTGTGGAAAAATTATTCCAAGAATTTCATGCTGCTGGAATTCGGGTGGAAAAAGATCTACGTAATGAGAAATTAGGCAAAAAGATCCGCGAAGCTGAATTGCGGAAAATCCCTTATATTTTAGTAATCGGTGACAAAGAATTGGCAGAAGGGACCTTTGCAGTACGCAAACATGGCAGTGATGGGGTCAAACAACTGACTAAAATAGAATTCATGGAACTTTTGAAGCAACAGATCCAAGAGAAAAACCATCAATATTATTAAATCAATCAAGTAAAAAAACGCTGAAATTTTTTCAGCGTTTTTTGATTCCTTCAAACAGCCAACGAGTCTTAAAACGGAAATCTTTTAACAACTCTTCTGTTCCCCAGTGATTTGCCAACATATCTGTCAACGAATCGATAACTAATTTCATTGAAAAATATAAAAAACTAATTTGTTCCTCCACTGTGGACATCACAAATTGATTTTCTGCTAAAAGTTGTTTCCATGCAGTGATCCCATGTTCATCCGCTGAACGATAGGAAAAAAGATGACTGTTTTGTGCCAACAATACTAACTGACGATAACGAGAAGAAGAGTGATCCAAGTCGACATAGAGTAATAAAAAGGCTTCGATTCCTTGAAAAAAATCACTTTCTTGTTTTGTCATATAGGTGATAATCTCGCTGTGAATCTCACCAGCATAAAAGTGGATCAAATAATCATAGGCATCATTCAAATCTTCAAAATATTTATAGAAAATCCCACGCGACATCTGCAACGCCTCTACGATCTCACTGACTTTAACTTGACTGACAGGTTTTTCATAAAAAATAGTCAATAGCAACTCGCGGATCTCAGCTTGACGTGTTTTTGGTAGATTTAGAAACGTTTTTTTAGGCATTTGGCACCCCCTAACACTGCTTTTTTCTATTATAGCATAGAAACATAATTGGTGACATTTTGTCACCGGAAGTGTATTCTAGTTTCAGGAAGGGTGAGCAAAATGTTTTTAGCTTGGAAAGAAATTCGCTATGCGAAATTGAGATACGGTTTGATCGTAGGAATCATGATTCTAGTTGCGTATGTAGTTTTTATGCTGTCGGGACTAGCTAACGGATTAGCTGACGGCAATCGTAAAGCAATCGATGATTGGGAGGCAACTACGATTATTTTGTCAGAAGACAGTAATAAAGTTGTCAATGCTTCACAATTACAACAAAGTGATATGAATCGAGTGACTGCCAAAGAAAAAGCAGGAATAGGCGTCTATGGGACGGCAATTGAGAAAAAAAGCGGCGGCGAAAAAACCAATGTTTCGATTTTTGGGACAGCCAATGCTTCTTTTGTCGTACCGAAGATCATTCAAGGGCGTCTGTATCAAAAAAATAATGAAATGATCGTATCTGAAAATCTATTATCAGAAGGGTATCGCTTGAATCAGTTGATAAAAATCAACGATCGACTATTGAAAATCGTAGGTATCAGCAAAGCAACGACCTACACAATCGCTCCAGTGATCTATTTAAATCCGACCGCGTTCAAAACACTGAAATATGGGGATCACTCTAGTGGAGCGGAACCAATCAATATGATTGCAACAAAAGGCCAGACAACTATCACACAGCAAAAAGGCCAAACCAAATTGGAAAAAATGACTCCAGCAACTTTTATTGAAAATATTCCAGGCTATACGCCAGAAAAATTGACGTTGAATACGATGATTTATTTTCTATTTGTGGTTGTGACGGCAATCATTGGGATTTTTATGTATGTAATTACACTGCAAAAAACGGCGATTTTTGGTGTGATGAAAGCGCAAGGAGTAGCGACGAGTTATTTAGTACGTTCGATTTTAGCACAAGCATTTCTCGTAGGAATAATCGGTGTTGTGATTGCTGTTGGATTGAGTATCCTTACCAGTTTGGTATTACCAAGTGCGATGCCTTTTGCAATCCATCATACTCAATGGCTATTGTACAGTGTGATCTTAGTTTTTGTTGCGATGCTGGGCGGATTGTTCTCAATGCGTACTGTAACAAAAGTAGACCCAGTAACAGCGATTGGGGGAGAATAAGATGAAGAATGTTTTGCTGATGGAAAAAATTATTAAACGATTTGGTCACGGACACACGGAAGTCACTGCATTAAAGCAGATTGATTTTGCTGTTGCAAAAGGAGAATTTGTCAGTGTGATCGGACCATCTGGTTCAGGAAAGAGTACCTTTTTAACGATTGCCGGCGGCTTGCAAACACCAACGGAAGGCAAAATCATCATCAATGGCTCAGATTTTAGTCAAATGAATGAAAAAGAACGATCAAAGGCACGTTTCAAAGAGATCGGTTTTATTTTACAAAGCGCTAATTTGATTCCCTTTCTAAAAGTTCAAGAACAATTTCAGTTAGTAGAAAAAATCGAGCAAGAAAAAAATCCGGAAAAAATTGACGCGTTGCTGAAATCTTTAGACATTTGGGAATTACGTGAACAATACCCTAAAGCATTGTCCGGAGGTGAAAGGCAGCGCGTCGCGATTGCGCGATCGTTATTCAATGATCCGCAATTAATCTTAGCCGATGAACCAACCGCTAGCCTCGACTCGGATCATGCATATGATGTAGTAAAACTTTTAGCAAAAGAGGCCCATGAACGCAACAAAGCGATCGTCATGGTCACTCACGATGAACGGATGACACAGTGGAGCGATAAAATCTATCAAATGAAAGACGGCGAATTATTACTGAAACAATAGTTGCTAAATCGCTGGTTTCCTGTGTATGATAGTTAGGTTGCTACTAGCTCTTTGGATTGAAACTAGTTGCAGTATGAAGAAACTAACTGTAGAAAAAAACAATAAATCTCTTGTTTTGTTCTACAGAAATGAAAGAATTCAGCTAGAAAGCAGGAAACAAATGGATATCTATTTAAAAAAAGCCGCCCTTCATATCATTGATCGAGAATCAGGAGATCCAATTTATAGTCAGAGCGAGTTGGATTTGACGAAGGACTATATTCGAGACTATTTAACAAAAAAAGTGCAGAAATTATCTTCGGCACAAACAAAAACCGGGACACTGACAGAAGATTCACACTTCGCATTATTGAGCCAACAAGCAGAACATGATTTTTTACCAGCTAGTGAGAAAATCGTGACGCGTTGGTATGAAGCGTATAAAGAAAGTGAAGAGGCTCCTAGTGCGGATGCGTTTGTTATTTTGTATGAAGAAGACACGCAAATGTATCTTGCTTTTTTAAAAGTAAATTATCATGAAGGATATACTCATCTAGTCGATTCAGATGAAAAAGGACTAAAAAATGAATTGATCCTACACCGCGCATTGTTATCAAATAAATCACAAAAAGCCGACGAAGGTATCGTTGTTCATTTGAGCAATCTGAGTTATGAGTTGATCGAGAAAAAATATCCTTTTTCTGGTGAAAAACGTTTGTATTTTTCTACGCAAGTGATTGAAAGCCGCCCGGCACCTTCGTTGGAAGAAAATGTTCGAGTTATTAAAAAAGCCGCAGAAAAAATCGGGGCAAAATTTGAAAATCAAAAACATGATGTGATCGCTGATGTAAAAGAAGCAGTGTATGATGTGGTGGAAGAAAGTGGTCAAATCGATGCCAAAATCGTCGCTCAAAAAGTTTTCAAAGACAATGTATCGGCACAACTGGCTTTTCAAGAAGAAGTGGCGGAAAAAGGTTATGTCGATCAAGCCCCGCTTTTGCGAGAAGTTCGCGAGATCACTGAAAAAAAATATGGTAAACAAAAATTGAAATTATCCAATGGTATCGAATTAATCGTCCCACTAGAAGTGTATCGAAATCCCGAATTAATCGAGTTTATCAATAATCCTGACGGGACCATCTCAGTGACAATCAAAAATGTTGATGAGGTAATCAATCGCTTATAAAAAATTTTTATTGATTGAAGGTCAGTGATAAGGAATCTGCACGCAGTCAATAAAAGGACGTTTTTCTATTTAAAAATAATCACTCAAAAGTTAAACTACTTTTAGACAAGAAAAAATCGTCGGAGGAAGCAACGTGGAAGAATATCAAGAATTTTTTCGGATTGGACAATATACCGATGGAAAAGCAATGACTGGGTGTACTGTGATTCTATGTGAAGATGGAGTAACTGGCGGTGTTTCTGTCCGCGGTGGCTCACCGAATACTAGAGACACAGATGCGTTGAAATCAGAAAACAATCGGAAATTTGTTCATGGAGTGACTTTATCGGGAGGCAGTGCATTTGGTTTGGCTGCTAATGTTGGAGTAGTAGAATTTTTAGAAGAAAATAAAATTGGACGAGATATGGGAATTACTTTTGTTCCGAATGTTGTTGGAGCAAGTCTATTTGATCTTCGGATCGGACAATCAGATGTTCGTCCAGATAGTCAAGCAGGACGTAAAGCATGTGAACAGGCATTTAGTGGGCAACTTTTTCAATCTGGAAATTATGGAGCAGGAACAGGCTGCAGCGTTGGTACAATCAATGGTGAAAAAAATGCCATGAAAGGCGGAATTGGTCTGCACACGATGCGTCATGAAAAACTTTGGGTAACGGCTGTGATCGCAGTCAATGCCGTTGGAGATGTTTATGATGAGACAATCGGCAAAATCATTGCGGGAGCTCGTAAACCTGGTGAGAGTCGTGTTGGTTTTTCTGAACAGTTGTTTCTTGAACATTATCAAAATGAGCAAGCACTTTTTGATGGCAATACGGTAATTGGTTGTGTAATGACGAATGCGACTTTTTCGAAAGCTAAGATGAATAAATTAGCCGATATCAGTCATGATGGGATCGCTCGAGCGATTCGTCCAGCTCACACGACATATGACGGGGATACATTGTTTGTTCTAGGTGCCAATCAAATTGAAGCAAGTTTTGAAGCAGTCTCGATTTTAGCAGTCGAAGCTGTTCGACAAGCGATTGTAAAAGGAACCAAGGCAGCAACAACTTATGGAAATTATTTAGCTTATCAAGATATAGAAAAAAACAGCTAGGATGCATATCCCAGCTGTTTTTTTATCCTATCGATTAATTAGAAAATTATTCAACTCGTGGTTCTGTTTCTAAGTCATCATTGATTTTATCTGTTTGACTGTTCAAGATGTCTTTTGCTCGATTTGTTTGTTCTGAAGCAAATTGTCCAGTCGTGTGAGCAGCACTGGTAACTTTGTCTTGGACAGTTTTGCTTTCTGCTTTGTATTCTTCGGAAGTCTTGATATCCACTACATTGACATTGACTTCAATCACATCTAAGTGAGTCATTTTTTGAACTTCTTCTGCAATCAAATGTTTCATTTGTTCATAGATAACATGGATGTCTTTATCATATTCGGCGATGATATCCATGTCTACGGCAACTTGTTTTTTGCCGACTTCGGTACTGATGCCGGAAGTCATATCTCCACTATTGACTAATTTGTCTTTGATGTTAGAGAAGAAACCACCGTCTACGGTCAATAGACCATCAACATTTTCTAAAGCAGTTCCAATAATTTTTTGAATGACTTTGTCTTCATAAGTCAATTCACCATTGATCTCTTTTGTTGATTCGGTTGGTTTGATTGTTGTATTTTCCATAGTTTCGCTCCTTTTGAGTATATTTGTTTTGTAAAGAAACTCTGAAGTCAGGTTTCTTATTTTTTTAAGTAATCATCTAAAATATGATTGTTTTTTAGATAAATACCGATGACTACCCCAAAGGTCGTGATCAAGATGAGTAAAATTGTTTTGAAAAAGCCGATAGAAAAAAATAGAACGGCTAAAATGAAACCAATGATGCCAAAGATCACAGGTAGTTTTTCCCGGGTCAAAAATTCTTGCATCGTTGTCCCTCCTATTCTACTCGTGGCCGAGTCATCGTTGTTTTTGTTGGAACAGGTTCAAATGTTTGGAGTGTCACTTGAATCGTTACCTTTTCTTCAGGGCCTAATAAATTATGGATTGTTGTTTCTACTTTTTGAGCCCAATGATTTGTTTGACCGATTAAACCAGAAGTCTTTTTCAATTGCCCGCGAACTTGCACATTCAACTTCTTTTTTGTGGCTGTAACATGTACTTTGGGGTTGTCCATAAAATCTTCCTGTTTGATACTTGTTCGAACAAACCCTTCAATCGCTCGTTTGTCTAAAGATAATTGTCCGCGCTTTTCTTGTAAGATAAATTTAGTGACTTTTTTTGGATAAAATAAAATCACTAAGAGCGCAATTACTGTTAAAGCGGCAAAGATCACACTCACCCAAAATAAATAACGTTGAGCATAATTATTTGTCAGTACAAATTGTTGCACTGAATCGAAAGTCAGTGAATGTGAAGCGATGAAGTAATAAATGGTGATAACAGAAAGAAAAATGGAGAGTAGTACGAGTGAAAAAAGAATTAAGAGTATTTTATAAGCTCTATTCATAACACACCGCCTTTAATCAAAAAAATAAAATAGTTTATATAAAAATGATAAAATAATCCTCGTTTTAAGTAAATCAATCTGCTCAGAAGGAGAGTCACTGAATCATTCGAGGATAAGAGGGTATGTAATTTTTTTGAAAGAGATTTTATTTATATAAAAAAGCTATGACAGCTGTCATAGCTTAATGTGCTAACGATCTTTCCATTTGCGGTAACGGCGGTAGAGGCTTTCAAGGATCAAAAAGAGGATCGAAAGTGCCGCGACAGAATAACCAAAGATTCCTAAATTAGAAATCAAAGTATGTCCTTTTGGCGATGTCTGGACTAGAATCGACGAGCCAATGACTAAAGCAGAGAGTATCAAGCCGATGACTAAGCGATTGACCATCGCTTCAGCACGTTCCAACAGAGTTCGTTGGTTTTTCAATTCGAGATTTAATTTTCCTTTTCCTTTAGCAAAAGTATCCAGCACATTCAGTGCGTGGGAAGGAATCTTTGGTAAAGCTTTTAAGGTGGATAAATAATCCAGCCCTGTTTCTTGCAGTTCGTCTTTTAGATTCAGTTGTTGGATAAAATATTTTTGGGCAAAAGGTGCAATAACTTCAAACAAAGATAGATCGGGATTGAGATCTTCGATAACGCCTTCTAACGTACCAAATGCTTTGATCAGCATCGTTGCGGAGTCATCGATTTGGAGATTGTTGTCATGACAAATGACAACAACTTGTGAGAATACCTTTTGCAGATCAATCTCTTTTACCGGTAGATTCAAATAACGGTTCAAAAAATCATCCAATTCATATGTGAATTTCTCTTCATCAAAACTACCGACTTGTTTGCAGATTGCGTGTACAGCGTTAGTGATCCGTTGATTGTCTTTACTGTAAATTGCGATGATTACATTGCTCATCTTCGCTTGCATCTCGCGATTAAGCGTCCCCATCATTCCAAAATCAATAAAATTCAAACGAAACGGACGCAGGGCTGTTTTTTTAGTGTAGTTGATTGTATATGGAACGTGACCGATCGTGCCTTGGCGTTTGGTTTGATTTACTGGAGCAGTCTGTTGATTTTCTTCATCACTCAGCAGCTGGAGTAAAATATTGCCTGGATGGGGGTCAGCATGGAAAAATCCATCCTCAAATACTTCTTTCATGAAGTGTTCAATCAATAATTCACTGACCGTTTTTTTCAGTTCTTTATAAGTCAATTTTTCTTGGACAAGTGTATCATCTGGGGCACTGATTAACTCTTTTAAGTTCGTGCCAGGCATCAAATCCATGATGATGACTTTTTTAGTAGAGTAAGCGGCTTCCATTTTCGGTACACGAATCTCTTTCCAGCCATCATTCAAGCGATAGAATTTTTCTGCTAGCAGCAGTTCCTTTTGAAAATCTAATTCATTTTGCAAAGACTCGCGGATCTCTTTTAAAATGTGTTTCAGGTCGATCACATTGCTTTCAGGAACCCAGCTAGCAAGAGGAATCGCCTTTTCAAACAAAGATAGATCCAATTCAATTTCAGCGGCAATCCCGGGATGTTGTACTTTAGCGACAACGGATTGTCCATTTTTTAAACGTGCATGATGCGCCTGTGCAATCGAAGCAGAGGCAAAAGGTTGTTCATCAAATGAGTCAAAGATTTCTGTTAAAGGCAGTCCTAATTCTTTTTCAACTAAGGCTTTTACAGAAGCAAAAGAATCCGTCTTCACATCGTCTTGTAAATTGCGCAATTCCTTAGTAAAAGCCAAAGTGAAAATATCTGTTCGTACCGACATCATTTGCCCAACTTTGATGAACGTCGGCCCTAATTCTTCAAAAGCACTGCGAACATCAGCTGGATTTTTTTGTTGTGTGATATTTTTTACGACATGATAATGATTGAGGATCTTTATAATCTGTCGTAAACGGGCAGTCTTAGTCTGTTCGCGCATGGCTTTCATCTCCTAAGTATCCTTGTAATAATAGCCGAACCATTCATTTCTATCTTACAAAAGATTTTTACAAGATACAAACAAACCTCTAATCGCTTTAAAAAGAATTAGAGGTCTGTTCTATTTAGCAGTCACGATTTGAATCACTTGCATGATACAATAAGTAATACCGGCAGCGATCACTGGTCCTGCTGCGATTCCTTTTAGGAAAACCACGCCCATAATCGTCCCAAAAACTAACGCAACAGTAACTTCAGGCGATTGATTGATCAATCCGACTCCTTTTGCAGAAAGAACTGCTACAAGTACGCCGCAGATCGTCGCTACCCAGCCAAGCGGTGATTTCAAGGTGTTCAAAAGATCTTTCAAAACGATATCCCCGGTTGCGATGGGGACTAAGATCGTCGCTGAGATCAACGTAACGCCCCAATTGATCCCTTGTTTATTTAAAACGGACAACAATCTATCCGAAGCAGGAATCAATTTTAAAATCAAGATCGCGATCGTCGCGATCAAAAGGCTTTGATTTTTTGCAAGAAAGGCAATCAATAAAATGACGCCTAGAAAAAGCCAACTCTCCATCTTTGCTCTCCTTTTTTACATAATGATCAGTTAGTCGATAAGTATATGCACATCGTATCTACTATACAAGATAATCCAAGAAGTTGCGACTTTTTTTAAAAGCGATTTTAAGGTAAGCTCTTAATAGTTTTAATAATTTGAATTTAAAGGAAGAGATGGATCAAATGTCTCATTTGAATCAGAAACAGCAACAACTTTTAATAAAAATAGGGAGGATGACAAATGAAAATCGGCTTACGGACAATCAAAACAGCAGCAGCAGCGCCAATTGCGCTATTGATTGCTAGTAGTTTTCAGCTAGAATCAGCTGCTTCGGCAGCGATTATTGCGATTTTAACCGTGACAAATACGAAGCGTTCCACTGCTAAGACAGCTATCAATCGCTTTTTTTCTTTAACACTTGCAACAAGTATCGCAGCTGGTTGTTTCTTTCTTTTTGGGTTTCATCCGTTGGTTTTTGGTTTGTATCTTTTAGCCTTCATTCCTTTATCGATTCGATTTGATCTGACCGAAGGAATCGCGGTCAGTTCAGTCTTAGTCACACATTACTTAGTGGCTGGTGCCATGCCGATTAGTTTAGTCTTTAATGAATATTTGTTGATGTTTATTGGGGTCGGTTGTGCCTTGGCGGTAAATCTCTATATGCCCAATACCGAGAAAAAAATTCAAGAAGATCAGGCGGTAGTAGAAATTTCGCTAAAAAAAATGTTGAGTAAAATGTCGGACAGTTTAAATCAATTAGATCAAGACGGGCAACTGCGAAGCGAATGTTTGTCTTTACGAGAATTTATAAAAAAGGCCCAAATTCGCGCTCAAGAATTTGAAGAGAATCGCTTTTTCTCAGGAAATAGTTATTATTTTGAGTATTTTGCGATGCGTCGTCTGCAATTAAATGTAGTGTCAGATATGTTGCAATTATTGAATCAATTACAGGCTTCACCTGATGATGTACAAGAACTGCAAGAGCTATTTGAATTTACGGCGCAAACATTGGCAGAAGAGAATGACGGCTCAGAGATTTTAACTAAAATTGCTGAACTTGATCAGCGTTACCAACAGAAAAAATTACCAGAGGATCGTCAAGCTTTTGAAGAGCGGGCCATGTTGTTTCAACTTTTTCGTTTATTTCAAGAGTTTATCGAGATCAAAGCCGGATTTCATCGAAATAAGTAATGAAATCAGTCTTTTGTCCGATAAAAACCAGCAGGATATTTTTTATAATAAAAAATATGGATGAACGTTACTTACTAACCAGACTGGATCAAAAAAACGGGATCGTTCATTAAATAAATTCTTCAAGGAGGAGAAGAAATGGTCAGTAAAAAGCTGAGCAAAATCTTGCTTGTTATTTATTTACTACTATTGATTTGGATTTTATTATTCAAATTCTCATTATCTTTTTCTGATATCGCAGCCCGTATTGCTCATCCAACCCGTTCGGTCAATCTCATTCCTTTTCAAGGATCGGCCGTTGTGGATGGAAAAATCGTCTTGAATGAAATCATCTTAAATGGAATCATTTTTATCCCATTGGGTGTTCTTTTAGGAATCTCAGCAAAGAATCTGCCGTTTATAAAGAAAAGCATGTTTATTTTTACATTTTCACTGACTATTGAGGTCTTACAATTTCTTTTAGGAATTGGAGTAACCGATGTGACAGATTTGCTAATGAATTTTAGTGGTGGATTTTTAGGTCTTTGTGTCTATCATGGATTGACGCGAGTGATCCCCGAAACAAAAGTGGATAAGGGATTGATTATCATCGGTATGGTTATGGGGATCTTTTATCTGGGAATGATTTTAAGAATGTTTTTCTTCCCCCATTAATCAAAGATAGAAAAAGAGAAAACAAAATATCCGAACGACAGCTGCCGTTCGGATATTTTTTGTGATCTCAATAAATCTCTTATTTTTTTTGCAAGATATTCGTATTTCGTTGGAACCGCCAAACCAAAAATGTTTCAGAAAGTGCTAAATAAAGAAACAATCCAGCGATAATCAAAATCGCCTTCGTTTTCAGTATTCGGTAAGCAAAAACTGAGACAATAGCTCCAGCAATAAATGCCACAACGACTAAAAGGAAGTGGATAAAACGGGTCTTTGCTCCGTGATCTTTAGTACTCAAGTAGTCATAAAGGTTGGTTGCTACGCCCTTTAAATTACCTGTCGTAAACAGGTTTGTATAAGCAAGACCATTAATCTTATCAAAAGAGATCCATTGGATTGCAGCGGTAAATGCAATCATGATCGTAATAATCGCTGGATGAGGCTGTAAAAATTGCAAACTGATCACAAAAAAGATCACTGCTTCAAAATAAAGCAGGAACAAGCGCCAAAAATGCAGCTCTTTTCTTTTGAAATAATCAATCATAAATTTTGCTAAAAGAATACCAATAAAAAAGAATAAGGTGGAAAGTAATTTTTTCCCAACCATGTTCCATTCTCGTTCGTAGGCCTGAATGATTGCTAAAATCAAATTACCTGTCTGAGCAGAAGCAAATGCTTGATAACGAATATATGTATAACTATCGAGCATACCGCCAATAAAAGTCAGCAGCAGACCGACTGAACGATTTTCATGAAAACTATTATCCATCTGTAACTCAACTCTTTTCGCTGACTATTTTACCATATTTTTTCAGAAAATAGGCAAACAGTTTCACGATTATTTTTTACGTAACAGATAAACCGCAGCGATAACATTCGTTATACCAAGCCCTAACCAAATAAGCGAGGAGTTTTCCATCCCAGTTTTTGGTAAAAATTTTACTATTCGGTTCAATGGAGTTGCGGTATTTTTTTAGTAGTTGAGAAGTTACTTTTCAACGATTTTTTTGACTCATTAGCTCCCGATTTAGGGACATTGATAGAATTTAACTTAGTTGATGAACTAGGTTTAGTCGACTCACTGGAATCAATTGACGAACTGGAATCAATTGACGAACTGGAATCAGTCGATGAACTGGAATCAATTGACGAACTAGAATCAATTGACGAACTGGAATCAATTGACGAACTGGAATCAGTCGATGAACTTGGCAAAGTTGAAGAATCAACGAGTGTAAAAGTGATCGTCTGGTAGCTGACGCTATTAATATCAGGTCCTACGATAGTAAATTTTACCGGAATAACAGTGCCAACTTTGATTGTTGGTGAAATTGAGAGTGTAGCATTGGTAAATGCTTGTGTATCCGTACTTTTCTCAAAATGTTGAGGGGATACTTGCTGGATAACGTCATTAAAATCACCAGCATCTATTTTGAGATACGTAGCCGAATAATCAGTAATGGCTCCACCGGTATAATTGAAAGAAACATGCAATTGTAATTGCTCTCCGGGAGTGACATCAACACTTCCAGAGTTGACGTTTTGATCAGCGGATGAGACATTAATAGTGTTAACATCTATGGATGCAGGTGTCGGCTGATTTGAAGTGGCAATTGTAGTCATTGGAAAAAGAAACAAAAGAGCCACAAGACAATAAATAATTTTTTTCATTTTTCTCCTCCTAAAATAAACTATTTAGGATTATAACGTGGGAAATCGAAAAGGCATGTCGATTTTTCAGTCAGCTGAAACTAATAATTAAAACAATGGAGGGATAGGGTGTTTACTAAAGAAATAGCTGGGCAACTGAAACTTTTAATGTTGTTGGAACAACGAGATGACTGGTGCAGTGGAGCAGAGCTGGCCCAAGCAAGCGGCTTAAATGTGAATACTGTCCAAAAATATTTGGATCATTTGCAAAAAATCATCCAAAGTTTCTCCGATGTTTCTTTAGAAAAACATCGAAATTACGGGGCACTGCTTAATCGGAAATCAGACTTTCCCTTACAACGTTTGTTCAGTGCAGTTATTCGACAAAGTATTCTTGCGCCTTTTTTTGAGGATCTATTGCTTTTAGGAGAGGTAGATATACGCATTTTTTGTGAGGAACATTTTATTAGTACATCGACTTTGCGTAGAAATATTCATAAATTGGAAAAAAATTTGGCACCGTTGGGTCTGTGGCTAACAAAAGGCACAATGATTCGAATTATTGGACCCGAACATCAAATTCGGTATCTTTTTTTTCAATACCTTTGGACAATCTATCGGGGCATCAAGGAACTGCCTTGGGAAGTTGAAGAGCAGATGTTTTATCCTATCGAACAATTAGCGGCTCTTTTTGATTTTGAGTTTACCAATGTTCAACGAAGTCAATTAGGGGTATTGTTATTTATTTTTGAATGCCGGATTAAGGTCGAACCTACTTATGAAAGCAGTGTGCGTCCAGCTTATGAAGCTCCCTCTTTGTTTAGTCATTGGCAGCAAGATGACTGGGGGATGTTATTGTTTTTCTTGAATCTTTTCCCGCTCTTTTTTGAATTAAGTGAGAATAAAACTTTGGTGATCATTCCGCCAACCGTTCAAAAAAAAGCCGTGGAACAAAGTGCTATCTGGCTTAAATTATTTGAAGAGACGTTTGCTGTTTCAATCGAAAAGAAAAAAAAGGTTGCTGACCAGCTGAATCATTTGTTTTTATTTAATCATTACTTGTTAGAAGTCCACGCATTGACGGGAATCTTCCCGATAGTAGATGAAATACGTCTGAAAAAAACAGCCCCGCAATACATGGCAGATTTTTCATTTTTCAGCAAAAAATTATTTGCTGAGATTAGTCCGCGTAATCCTAAGATAACGGAGGTTTTTTCACTGTTGTTGGCTAACACAATCGTTTCTTATTTAGCCTATCGTCCCATCGTAAAAGTGCACATCTTATCAGATCTGGGTGATGCGTTTGAAGCGATGCAAAAAGAAGCGTTGATTGCCGGTTTGAGTAATGACTATCGAATCAAATTTGTTCAAACAGAAGAAGCGGCAGATTTGACCATATCCAATCTACCCACACACTATGCCAAATCAGTGCAAGTTCGTTCCACCATCGATGCTCGTGATCTGCGAATGATTCGACAAGTGTTGAAAAAAAGAAATAGTTGAAAACGTACATGAAGTTTTCATAAGAAAATTTTAAAACTTTCCTTTTTTTATTTGTTTAAAACAGATGTTTATGTTTAAGGTGAAAAGATAATTCGTGTTAATCAGCATTCTAGTAGAAGTATTCTCATAAATAGAATAAATTAGACTGGTTTTACGAATGATTAGAAAAAAACCAGCCAAGATTAAATGATTCAGTGAATATTATCTTTTTTACAGGAATGTGTTAGAATGAAAATGCTTTTTATCCTGTGAACGTGAAGGGAATTGAGAACATACCATGCCTGTAAAAAAAAGGACACCATGGTTAGAGGCGTTATACGCGGCTATGCCGCTTTGTTTTAGTTATATCCCAGTCGGCTTAGCATGTGGCATGCTTTTGCAAAAGGCAGGATTTAACATCGGTTTAACAGCCTTGCTTTCGATACTTGTTTTTTCAGGAGGCGCGCAATTTTTAGTCGTCTCGATGATAAGTGTTCATGCATCATTTGTGTCCACAATCTTAATGGTTTTCTTCTTGGAACTGCGTTACGCATTACTAGGTTCCAGCTTGTCACAATTTTTTAAAAAAGAAAAACGATCATTTATTGCACTATTCTCGCAGTCAATGAATGATGAGAACTATGCAGTAAATTATTTGAAATATTCTACTGATCCTGAGTGGAATCGTAAAAAAGCCTTGTTGGTCAATTGGTTTTCGATGGCTTCTTGGACGGGAAGTACAGTAATAGGTACGATTTTTGGATCAGTCATCCACGTTGATACAGAATTGGTTCATTTTGCTTTGACTGCGATGTTTATTTTTATGTTTATGATGCAGTTGAACAACGGTTTGTTATTGATTACCGGTTTGCTGTCAGGTGGTCTAGCGATTGTTTTTATGTTGGTCTTTAAAAATACTTTTGGTTTGATCTTAGCGACGCTATTGGCTTCGTTTGTGGGTTACTTGATTGAACGGATACGTAAAACAGCAGATACCAATACAAACGATGGGCCGGATCATTATGATCTGACTGGCGGGGAGGTCCATCATGAGTGATACTTCTTTATTGCTGCTGATTTTATGTCTGTTTGGTGCGTCTTATTTACCACGACTTTTTCCCATGTTGTATTTTTCGCAACGACAAGTCCCTCAATGGTTTAGTGATTGGATGAAATATGTACCGATCTCATTATTTGCGGCGCTAGTATTTAAAGATGTATTCATCAGTGACAATCAATTCGAACTAATCGGCAATGTCCGAATCATTGCGATGTTTTTAGTAGCTGGAGTGGCGTATAAAACTCGTTCGATGGCGATCTCAGTCATTACTGGATTAGCCGCTGTGTTTTTATTGTCGTTGATTTAAAAAATAGTACATCAAACAAAAACTTAGGAAATATTGTATTTTTTACTAAGAACTACTTGAAGCCTTATATTAAAGGACTGCGGCCAAATTTGGCCGCAGTCCTTTAATTTTGATATTCTGCAATCGGACGATACGTCAAGACTTGCATTTTACGATAAAACTCAGCTGGCAGATTTTTCCATGATTTGAATAGATTATAAAAAAAGCCCCCTTCTGCGTTGATGGTGTATTCATTTAATAAAAGACCAAATGATTTTTTTGGCTGTTCTTTGACTAACTTTTCATAGACCTCAGTTGCTTGTTTTTGATTGTCAGCAACAAAAAGTGTATTCACTTCAACGTATGCACCTTCGATATTTTGTGTTTCTTCTACAAAGTACACCGATTTGGTAACTTTTTGTTTCTCCATCATATAGGTCACTCCTTTTTTAAGTTATTCATAGCTTACAAAAGAAATATTAACTAATAATGAATTAATTTGTTTTTTCTCCCAAATAATTATGAATTTTTTGGGTCATTTGGCAAAAATAGTTTAAAACTGCTGCCTTGTTCCGGTGTACTCTTGACTTGGATGGTTCCATGGTGCAGTAAAATGATTTGTTTGGTCAAAGCTAACCCCAAACCATTTCCGTAAGTTTTGCGGCTAGTGTCACTTTGATAGAACTTATCAAAGATCCGATCAGTGACTGCCTTAGTCATCCCGATTCCTTCATCACAAATAATGATGGTTGGTCCTAGAGCATCGTTTGTTAAGTGGATATGGATACTGCCGTTTTTTTGACTGTATTTAATGGCATTATCCATTAGATTCAACCACACTTGATAAAGAAATTCTTCATTGCCGTAATATTCTGTGCGAGGCAAGGTCAGATCTAAAGTCAGATTTAATTGTTCCCATTTCGGTTGTAAAAATAAAATTACTTCACGAATTTGTTCATCTAAACGAAATATCTGAAAGTCTAGTCCGATTCCTTGATTTTCAAGTTTGCTTAATTTCAAAATATTCTCCGTCAAATGGGTCAGTTGCTGGGTCCCATCCAACATACGTTCTAAATAAATTTGGCGTTCGCTCTCAGAGGCCTCATTTTGTAAAAGTTGTACATAGCCTTTGATCGTTGCTAAGGGCGTTTTGAATTCATGGGAAACAGTTGAAACAAAATCGTTTCTCAAAGTTTCGATACTACTAAGTTCTTCTACCATGACATTAAAATCATGGTAGAGTTCTGCAACCTCTTCTATTTGATGTTTTTCTTCCAACTGCATCGAAAAATCGCCCTTGGCCACTTTACTCATCGCCTGGCGCAGATCACCAATCGGCTGCAAAATTCGTTTACCGACAAAAATTGATAGAACAGCACCGATGACTAAGCTTAAGAAGATGATGAAATAAAAGGGAAAAAGATGGTCGTCACGTTCTGGTGATAATAAATGAAAATGATTGATGAGAAACAGCAGACAGACAAAGACCGTCAATACGATCACCATCAGTAAAAAAGTGATAGCGACAAAATACATCCAAAGTTGAGGAAATAATTTTTTTTTCATGAGTGGATGACCACCTTATAACCCAATCCGCGAATCGTTTCGATTGAAAAATCTGAAGTACTCTCTAAACGTGTCCGTAATCGTTTGATATGAACATCAATTGTCCGTTCATCTGTGTCAGAATCCATGCCCCAGATCTCATCCATCAATTGTTGGCGTGTAAAGATCTTGTTGGGATAAGCCAATAATTTATATAAAAGTAGAAATTCTTTTTGAGGCAGTGTTTCTTTGACACCAGCACTGATAATCTCATAAGTTTCCTGATTCAGCCGAGTCTGACCGACGACCAGCTCTTTAGTATGGACAATTTGTGCTCGACGCAGTAGGGCTTCTACCCGCAAGATCATTTCCTTCACATCGATTGGCTTTACCATATAGTCATCAACGCCGATTGTAAAGCCGCGTTTTTTATCTTCAAAAGAATCTTTGGCTGTAATAAACAAAATCGGTTGCGTGTAATTTGTATCCCGTAGACTCTCGGCTAGTTCATATCCGTCGATCTCTGGCATCATGATGTCGCTGATGATCAAATCAATGAATTGTTTGTCCAAAATTTCTAAGGCTTCGATACCGTTTGCTGCAGGAAACACTTCGAAATGTTCATTTTTTAACGCTGTTTGATAAAGTAATGATAAATTTTCATCATCTTCTACGATAAGTATCCGATTCATTTGCTTTGCCCTCCTTTTTGCTCAATAATAGTAGCAAATCACTATGAACCTACTATGAATTTTCGTTCATTTTGAGTTAATAATGCCATGCTATCTTAGTAAAGTAAATTAATAGAGAAAAGGTGACACGATGTTAGAGTTAAAAGACATAAAGAAACACTATCATGTTGGGGATACAACGACCAAAGCACTAGATGGCGTATCTGTTTCATTTCGTCGACAAGAGTTTGTTGCGATTTTAGGAGCCAGTGGTTCTGGGAAAACGACGATGTTGAATGTGATTGGAGGATTGGACAATTACGATTCAGGTGACATGGTTATCGATGGCACGTCAACAAAGACGTTTAAAGATGCCGATTGGGATGCTTATCGTAACAATTCGATTGGTTTTGTTTTTCAAAGCTACAATTTGATCAGTCATCTGGGCATTATCGAAAATGTGGAGCTTGGGATGACACTAAGCGGTGTGTCAAAAGAAGAAAAAAAACACCGTGCAGAAGAAGCCTTGCAGCGAGTCGGTCTAGCCGAACATATGCATAAAAAACCGAATCAACTTTCTGGTGGACAGATGCAGCGAGTTGCAATCGCACGAGCGTTAGCCAATGATCCTGATATTTTACTTTGTGATGAACCAACAGGAGCTTTGGATACCGAGACCAGTGCTCAGATTATGAATCTGATCCAAGAATTGTCAAAAGAAAAATTGGTCATTATGGTGACCCATAACCCTGAACTGGCCAATAAGTATGCCGATCGCATCATTGAATTTTCTGATGGTAAGATTATGGATGATTCTAATCCTCATATCGAAGGGAAAAAAGGCGAAGATTTTCAATTGAAGCGTACGAAAATGCGATTTACGACGGCATTGAAACTTTCCTTTAATAATTTACGTACTAAAAAAGGCCGGACATTTTTGACGGCATTTGCTTCAAGTATCGGGATTATCAGTATCGGGATCGTGCTTTCCTTATCGAGTGGTTTTCAAAAACAAATTGACAGTACCCAAGCTGAGGCAATGGCGAAATATCCTATTACGATTGCTAAAACAACAACTGATCAAACAGCCAATCAAAATCAGGCACTCGGATCAGACAAGGCGGCTAAAACAAGTCAAAAAAATAAAAATAAGATTGTTGCCAAAATCAGTGATGAAGACAAAGCACAGCACACGAATAAAATCGATCAAGAGTATGTAGATTACATCAACGATATTAATCCGGAACTAAGTAATAATATTGGTTTTACTCGCGTGGTGGGAATGAATCTTTTACGCGATATAAATGGGGAAATCAAACCAGTAAAACTATCTAATGAAGCATCAGATGGCAGTCTATCTATGATGAGTGCCATGTCTAGTATGACGGGAATGGGAGTCTCTTCTTTTCCAACACAGTTAGATAAACAGTCAGGCAACTTTTTAGCAGAAAATTATAAGCTGTTGTCAGGATCTTATCCGAAAGCCGATACAGATGTTGTATTGATTGTAGATGCCAATAATAGTACCAATATCAATTCGTTGAAAAACTTAGGTTTTGATGTAAAAGATGGCGACAAGCTAGATTTTGATAAAATTGTCGGAACAGAATTTAAATTAATCAACAACAATGAGTATTATACAAAGTTACCAACGGGCAATTTTATTCCAAATAATGATTACCAAGCAATGTATGCTAATGCGGAAAATGAAGTCTTGAAAGTCGCAGGAATCTTACGAGTGAAACAATCATCAACGATGAACTTGTTAGCACCAGGGATCGCTTATAGCAACGAACTGACTGCTAAAATCGTGAATGATAACAAAGATTCTGAAATCGTGAAAGCGCAAAAAGAAACTGAGACAAATGTGATGACCAATGAAAAATTGGATGCCGCAACAAAAGACAGTACGCTTGCTTATTTAGGCGGCGATAGCATCCCTAGCAATATCATGATCTATCCAAACAACTACAAAGATAAAGACAAAATCTTAGATTATCTGGATGCTTACAATAAAGGCAAGCAAAAAGAAGATAAAATCATCTATACAGATCTAGCTGGAACGATGACAGAATTGACTGGTGGTTTGATGGATGCAATTACGTATGTGTTAGTAGCTTTTGCGGGCATTTCTCTTGTGACCAGCATGATTATGATTGGTATTATCACTTATACTTCGGTCATTGAACGGACAAAAGAAATCGGTGTCTTGAAAGCTCTAGGTGCACGTAAAAAAGATATTACGCGTGTGTTTGATGCAGAAACGTGTATCTTAGGAGTTGCTTCAGGAACATTAGGAGTCGTGATTGCTTATCTAGCAACGTTCCCTATCAATGCGATCTTGTATAATATGACAGAATTAAAAAATGTCGCACAATTAAATCCTGTTCACGGCATTGTTTTGATCCTTGTTTCGACTGTATTAACGATGATCGGCGGACATATCCCAGCAAGAATGGCAGCGAAAAAAGATGCCGCAATTGCTTTACGAGCAGAATAAAAAAGAACGCCAATTTGGCGTTCTTTTTTTAGCGAACAAAGAAATAACTGACAAAGGATAACGCAACAAAGCCTAAGGTGATCAATCCGCAAATAATAAGATGAAGATGTTTATTCATTAATGCTACGGCAATGAACTCTCTTAAAAAGGCATTTGGCAAATAATAACGAGCGGTTTTTGAACCGATTCCGTCGATGTTTAATCCGACATTTTGAGCGTACATCCCAGCTCTAAAAATATGATAGTTGTTAGAAGTAAAAATCGCATGATAGCCAGCTGGCTTTTTCCGATCCATAATTTCCTTACTAAACTGCATATTCTCTAAGGTATTAGTAGATTGAGTTTCCATAAGTAGGTCTTCAGCAGGAATCCCTTGTTCTAGTGCGTACTCTCGCATCGCTTGTGCTTCAGGGATTTTTTCATCGGAACCTTGCCCACCTGACATTAAAAGTTGCGGCGGGGAGGAAGTCTCTTCACTTTGTTTGCGATAAAATTGGATCGCTCGGTCGATTCGTTTGGCTAGTAACGGGGTCACTTTTCGACCATCGATCAATCCAGCACCTAAAACAATCACAAAATCTTGATTGTATTTTGGCTGGTTAATCTGATAAAGCAGTGAGATGGATAAAAAATTCCAAAAGACAACAAAAAAGTAAAAGGCGATCGTTGTTGGAATCGATAATAAGATAACTGCCCATCCAGGGAAAATTTTAGGGCCAAAAGTTTGTAAAATCACTAAAGCGAGAATGGCTAAAGCTAAAATTAAGGTCAAAAGATTTGGCAGTCTGCGAGATTCGTGACGTAAAACAATGAAACTATTACCAATCAAAAAAATAATTGCAGCATATAAACCAAATAGTACTGTTAAAAAGAGCAGCAGAGTCAAAATCGCAAGAATTCCTATTCCAATCAAAGAAATAGAAGAAAATGTAACAAGTGCTACGTAACCCATAAAACTGATGAGGAAGAGATTCAGCAGCCAGCCGTTTCGTAAGCGACACTTTTCTTTAAAATAGAAATAGCAAAATAAAAGAAAAAAGAAGAGCGGAATCAAAATAAAGAAAGTTTTATTCTGGATTTCAAGTACACAAAAATAGAGGACTAGAAACAGACCAGTCCATAATGAAAAGTGTTTAAATTTTTTGTGTTTGAAACGAACCAGACCGCCTATCAAAACAATCAAATAGATCACTAAAGCCAGTAAATCTCGTGGTATATCCACCTTATCACATCTTTCCTAAATTAGAAGTAAATAATTTCATAAAAAATTATTCCGATTTTCCAGTTATCTACAATGTTGTCGAGCAATCATTTAGCTTTTTGGAATACTTTTAGTATAGCAAAGAAAGTAGGAAATAGGCAGCTAAGAAGGATTAGTTGGTTTTATTAGAAAAGATTAGTAAAATTAATCTTGAGTTAGCGGATTAATTATAGGTAAGGAGGAGTTGGATGAAGATCAAAGGAGTCAATCGAGTAGATTTACCAACACTTTTTGTCATTGGTAAAGAAGGACGTGGTTTGGCAGAAGAAGGCGCATCTTGGGTCCCGTTATTATGGGATCAAGTGAATGTTCATTTTGAGGAATTGACTGAGGTTTTAAACGATCAAGAAATCAATGAACTACATTTGTGGGGATTGATGAGTGATGGTCAAGACTGGTTAGCGCCTTGGCAAGAAGAAGGACGCTACTTAGCAGGCGTCCAAGTACCTGAAACGATCGAAGCTCCTGAAGGGTGGGTTCGTTGGGAATTGCCGCCTATGAGTTATTTGACAGTGATGGCTAGTGCAGAAAAAATCGAAGCAGCGACAAATTTAATGTTGGGTGAAATTTTTCCCTTAGAGAAAGTGACTCTTGCCGGAGCGATTCAGGAGCACTACTTGCCGCATTTTGCAGAAGGTGAAGTAGAGTTGTACTTTCCTTTTACAGCACAATAAAAAACTTTCGACAGTCGTCGAAAGTTTTTTATTTGTTTTTAGTTAAATAGCTGAGTCGTTTTTTGCCAAACCGAGTCAGCTGTTTGAACAATAACTTGCCAGATTGAATTAGCTGTTTGAGCAGTAACTTTCCAAATTGAATTAGCTGAATGAACCACTTTTCGCCAGATTAATTCCGAGGTAGAGGCTTTTTCTACTGCTTTTGTGGTGATAAGTTCTGTTGAAGCACCTTCGTTTGCTTGAACGTAACCAAGTGTGTCTTGAGTCAATGAGACGGTAACATGACCAATTTTCTCACTCTTATAAACGGGCGCACTAATTGCCGCATTGTCTAATAATGAGTGATTTAGAGTCGTTTTAAAGGTCAGATTTTTCGGATCCATGTCTTTTCGGATCCATAGTCGTACAGTCGATTCCATAGCTAAAGGGACTGTTTTTTGTTTGCCGTCAGTAACAGCCAATTCTTTTTGATCACTTGGTGCTTGACCTGCGACCATGATATCTTGTTGGCTCCAATTATTCAGACAGTAATCCATCAATTTACTCGTTTCAACATACCGAGCATTCTCATCTTTTTCCTGATCAGTAGCCTTTAAGATCACTGTGATCACTCGACGCCCATCTTTTTGGATTGTTCCAACAAAACACGCTCCTGCCAGATCAGTGGTTCCAGTTTTCAGACCATCGACACCAGCTTTGTAATTTGGCCCATCAAATAACATGACGTTCCAGTTTTTCATTTCATCAGGGTGAGTCGTATTTGGAGCGAATTTCTTTTCTTTGATCTTAGAAACCTCTAAAACTTCAGGAAAATCTTTGATCAAGTGCTGTGCTACGATGGCTACATCACGAGCAGACATCAAGTTTTCATCATTTTTTTGAGTCCCAGGATAAATCTGATCTTCTAAAAATACATTGCTCAAACCAGAAGAGTTGATGATAGTCGCGTCTTTGATATCCCATTTGATCAATTGCTCGCGCATCTGATCAACAAAGGTGTGCTCATTGCCTGCAATCAATTCTGCTAAAGCAACAGCGCAAGCATTAGCCGATTGGACAATCAGAGCTTCAAATAAATCTCTGACGGTGTATTTCTGTCCTTGGACTAAAGTTACGTTAGATAAATCAGGGACGGTACTTAATTTTTCAGCATAGGCTGAGATTGGTACTTCTTGTTCCCAAGTAATTTTTTGCTGTTTAATCGCATCTAAAACAAGGTAGGCCGTGATTGTTTTAGTAATCGATGCAATGCCTTTTGGGGTATCTCCGTTCTGATTAAAAAAGACTTTCCCTGAATCAGCATCAATAGCAAATCCCGCATCTGCCTTGACTGTGAATTCGTCTGCAGCTTGAGCGGTGATTCCTATGAGACTTTGGAAAAAAAGCACCAGCACAACCAAAATAAGAGGGAATCTGTTCTTTTTATTCATCGATACGCTCCTTTATTTCTATTAACCTTGAAAGTTTAGCAAAATCATTAGCTAAATTCAAGAAAGCACAAGAAAACACCAGAGTTTCTTAAAATTTCAAACTCTGGTGTTGAATTTTTAATGAATAGTTAGTTAAAAACCGCGTCCACCGCCGCCAAAGGTTCCGCCGCCGCTGGAATTTGTCGTACTACCGCCACCGCCGTTATGTTTGGAAGGTCTGGGGATTCGCCGTGTCGTAACAAAAGAATTGACGAGTTGATCTTGTCGTTCGGTCAGATCCAATTGAGCGTTTTGCCGGTAAGGATAACGATATGTTCCGATTTTTAATTGGTAGCGCAAACGAATAAAAAGAAAGAATCCGACTGCTGCAATTGTTGCAACGATCAAACTGATTGTCAATTCCAACCAAGTGATTGACTTGTAATAAGTGATTTTCCCAGTTTCTTCATCGATACGATAAGAGCCACTTGGGATACCGGCGTCTACGAATTTTTGAATATTGGTCAAATAATCCGAGGCTGCTTGAGAGTAATCTCCGACTCTCATGGCAGCTTCTACATCGTCTAAAAGTTGTTCACGCCGTTTATCCGTCACATAATCGATCATATTGCCAGAGGTCGTTAAATAAATTTCTCGCTGATTCATATCTAATAAAAGTAAAGCGCCATTATTATTTTTACCAACACGGGCCATCAATTGTTCATTGGCAAAAGTTCGAGGTTCTTCGGTGTTGTTATTTGTGGTGAGGATAAAGATCTCACCTTTGATTTGTTGATTGATTGCATCAGCTTGATTTGAAAGTTCTGTTCGTTCTGTTGGTGTCAGTAAATTCGCTTGATCATCTATGGTGTTTGAAGCAGCAAAAACTTTCAGTGGAAAAAATAGTGCTAGAAAACCAATAAATAAAAGTATTTTTTTCATATAAAATACCCCACGATCAAAGCAATAATCAATAATACGAAAAAGATTCCACCTGAAAACAAACCTAAACGTTTGTTGCTGATCGGCAATACCCCGCTGACTTTGCCAGTTTGACCATTCATAGCATAATAATAAGTTTTATTGGCTGAATCCTGGTAGGTCACCAACCAGACAGGAAGCAGCATATAGTGATTGTCCTGTTTTTCGACAGTAACTGACTGATTGTTTGGGGTGAATGTCGTATAGCCAGCAATCGTATCACGCAATAAGTCTTTGGTGTATTCAGTTAATTCATGGTCAATCTGCTCTGCAAGTTCCGTGATTTCGATATCACGTTTTTCTGCTTGGAAACCGGCTAGATATTCTGTATGGAAATCAACTGCTTGATCAATCGGAAAGGGTTGAACCCCTTCGACCATTTTCTGTTGGAGATTTTTAGTCAAAGCATTTTTGGTCAGCTGATGGATCTTTGCTTTTCCTTGTCGAAAAATCTGATAAACTTTTGTTTCAGTATATTCGATGTCTCCAACAACCCAAACTCGTAGAGAAGTGCCTTTACCGGTCAAAGATCCTGCAGTTTCAGCGTCAACTACCCAATAAGGAAAGTAAACGCCGGTCATTTTTTCAATCTGTTGCTCGTTGAAAAAATCTTTTGGAACAAACCGTTTTTTTTGAGACCAAGTTAAAAAGTCATCGACTGCTTTTTTTCGATCGATTTTAAAAGGCAGGACTTTATTAGGTAAAAACGCGCCGGTTAGACGGCCTGATAACACGACGGGATTATGACAAAAGTAACAATAAGTTGCAGCGGTCGTGTGATCTGTAACAATTTGAGCGCCGCAGCTTGGGCAAAGGAACAAATCAACGTCTTTAGCTCTGTCTGTTTCGGAGCTAGTTGCTTCTGCAGTTGTTTTTTCTTTTGCTTCAAATTGTTCAATGTCTTCCACTGTAAAAATACTTAAACAATAATCACAATGAAATTTTTGATCACTTGGATTGAATGTTAAAGGACCGCCGCAATTGGGACAATGATGTGTTAGTACATCTGCCATTTGCAGATCCTCCTATTTCGTAAAAATTCGATGTTTGTCACCGCTATTTTTTAGTCTAACGGAACTGCTTTGAATGGTTTGCCGCAATGGGGACAAAATTTTGGAACACCATTAGTTAAGTCCACTACTTCGTTACACTCACTGCATTTCATTTGGATTTTTGCTGCTGTTGCAGGAGCAGGCTTGGGCTCACCACAGTTGCTGCAGAATTTGCCTGTATTTTCTTCACCGCATGTTGGACAAGTCCATTGTTCTGCTGATTTTTGGTTCGCGTGCTGATTTTGTTGGATTTGCTGCTGGTTGCTTTGTGAAGCTTGATTGAGAAAATCCCCGCCGGCATTCATTCCCATTCCCATGCCGAAGAAACCAGTAGCGGCCCCCACCGAATTTTTACCAGCAGATTCCATTCCGCGAGCAACAGAACCTTGAACGTATCCTTCTCGCACGCCTGGATCGCCCAACATGGCACCTTCATTGCGCATGTTAATCAGTTTTGTAGAATCATCAGTATAAGAAATGCTCGCAACAGCGACTGAAACGATTTCCATCCCGCGTAATTCTCGCCAGCTGTCATCTAAGGCTTCGGATAAATAGTTACTCAATTCCAGACTTTTCGATGGAACGTAAGAGATGCGCTGACCGTCAGCAGACATTTGATTGATCGCTGCTTGCAGGCCTGTCAAAAACTCTTGTAAATATTGTTCGTTGATATCACTGATATCGACTTGATTCATATTCCGTGGAATCGCATTAGCAAAAAATAAAATTGGGTTCGTGACTTTGATGGAATATGTACCGTGGGCTCGTAAGAATAGCTCTGCATTGTAAAAGTTATCAAAATAATTTAGCGGCGTACTCGTCCCAAATTTGATTCCCTTGATTTCTTGTAAATTAATATAAAAAACTTGTTGTTTTTGAGGCGTGACACCGCCAAATTTGAAACGACTGAAGGTTTCAGCAACGGCTTCTTTTAACGAACCATTGAACATCGATGGTGCGGAATTATTTTCCACCGTGTAATAACCTTCTTCAGCGGTGTAGTCAATGATTTTTCCTCCATCAACTAAAAGCATCATCATATTTGGATAGACATGGATGACTGAACCATCCGTAATGACATCACTTGTTCCTTTTTTATTGCTGCCGCGTTTATCATTTTGCCGCACTGCAACACCTTTTGTCATGACGGTATTTTGTCCCATATCGGCTGGTTCGATAATTTCTAACCATTGATCGGCTAGACCACCGCCAAGACTGCTTGTTGCTGCTTTAAATAGACCCATGAATATCCCTCCATAAAAACGTTTTTTTCATTATACCATAGAGCGTTTTTGAACTAGAAAGGATACAATTATACAGATTAAGAGACGCTAAACAATTAGCTTTAACAATTGGTTTTTATAGTTTTTTTGCAAAAAATCACGTATAATAAAAAGCAGTGATTTTGAAAGAAAAGAGGAGAATTATGGCATATCAAGCACTTTACCGCGTTTGGCGCTCACAACGGTTTGATGACTTAGTCGGACAAGAAGCAATCACAAAGACGTTGAAAAATGCGATCCAACAACAGAAAACGTCTCATGCTTATCTGTTTACCGGTCCCCGCGGAACAGGAAAAACTAGTGCGGCAAAAATTTTTGCCAAAGCCATCAATTGTCCTAACAGTGTTGACGGGGAACCTTGCAATGAATGTGAGATGTGTCGTTCAATCACCGAAGGACGCCAAGAAGATGTGATCGAGATTGATGCGGCGAGTAATAATGGCGTAGAAGAAATCCGATTTATTCGTGAGCGCGCCAACTATGCACCGACTGCGGCTAAATATAAAGTATATATTATTGATGAAGTCCATATGCTTTCTACTGGGGCTTTCAACGCATTGCTAAAAACGTTAGAAGAACCTAAAGAACATGTGATTTTCGTCTTAGCGACCACTGAGCCGCACAAGATTCCAGCGACGATTATTTCACGAACGCAACGCTTTGATTTCAAACGAATCGATGTTCCAGCGATTATTGGACGGATGGCTTATATTTTGGAACAAAGCAACCAGACTTATGAAGAACAAGCCTTGTCTGTCATTGCACGCGCAGCAGAAGGTGGAATGCGGGATGCATTGAGTATTTTAGATCAAGCAATTTCTTTTAGTAATGAAACAATCACTTTAGCCGATGCGCTAGCAGTGACAGGAAGTTTGACTACTGAGATGATGGATGATTTTATTAGTGCTTGTCTGAAACAAGATGTCAGCAATGCTTTGGAGATTTTAGAGAATATGTTGGCAGAAGGTAAAGAAGCGCGGCGTTTAACAGAAGATTTATTGCTGTATTGTCGCGATTTGCTGATTTATCAACAAGCACCGCAACTTTTAGCCACTCAAGCTGTCTATGTGACAGATACATTCAAACAATTAGCTAAGGATACCGCCTCTGAACGATTATATATTATGATCAAAATTTTAAGCGAGACGCAAAATGAGATTCGTTTTACGAATCACGCCAATGTTTATTTGGAAGTTGCAACCGTGAAATTAGCGACAACATCCCCAGCTGAAACAGGAAAAAATCCGGCAGCAGATTCAGCTGCAACTGCATCGACACAAGCAGTGGATCAATCGGAATTAGTAACATTAAGACAGCAAGTCCAACAACTGCAAACTGAGATGCAGCAATTAAAAGCAAACCCAACTGTTGAAAAAGAAGAACATAAAACAGCACCAAAAAAACACACTAGCAGTTATCGAGTGCCGACTGAGCGTGTGTATCAAGTGTTAAGTGAAGCGACAAAAGAGCATCTATTAAGTGTAAAAAATATTTGGGAAGATTTATTGATGGCACTGCCAGTCACACAGCGAGCTATGTTAAAAGCCAGTGAGCCGGTAGCAGCCGGTCCTGAGTTGATGTTGATTGCTTTTGATTATGAGATTGTTTGTCAACGAGCAGATGGCAGTGATGAATTGCGCTTGAATATGCAAAACAGTTTAAGTATGATAATCAGAGATTATACACCTGAATTCGTTTTTATTACCCGTGAAAGCTGGCCTCGGTTGCGCCAAGCATTTGTCAGTCAGCAACATGGGCACTCTGTAGCAAAAGAAGCGGAGACAGAAAACAAGCTGGTACCAGAAGAAACCAACGAGGTCGTTGAACAAGCAAAAAGTCTATTTGGCGATTTAGTAACTATAAAAAATGATTAAAGAGTAAGGAGCAAATAAGAAAATGATGCGTGGAATGGGAAATATGCAAGGCATGATGAAACAAATGCAAAAAATGCAAAAAGAGATGGTTAAAGCTCAGGATGAATTGAATGCAAAAGAATTCACTGGAAGTTCAACCAATGATTTGGTCACAGTAACATTCACTGGTGATAAAAAAATGCAGGCAATGACGATCAACCCTGAATTGATTGATCCAGAAGATCCTGAAATGCTGCAAGACATGATTGTCTTAGCAGTCAATGACGCAATTACAAAAATTACAAAAGAGACAGATCAAACAATGGGGAAATATACAAAGGGACTTCCTGGAATGTAAGCGACTTTGTTCAGAGAGGATGAACAGAAATGCAATATCCAGAACCGATTGCTAAACTGATTGAAAGTTATATGAAATTGCCGGGTATCGGACAAAAGACTGCGACTCGTTTGGCCTTTTTCACGATTGATATGAAAGATGAAGCAGTCAATGAATTTGCACGTTCATTGATTAGTGTCAAACGTGATCTTCGATTTTGTAGCGTGTGTGGAAATATCACAGAGGAAGATCCCTGTGATATTTGTTCAGATACTACTCGTGACCGCAGTACGATTTTAGTTGTGGAAGAACCTAAGGATGTTATGTCGCTGGAAAAAGTTCGTGAATATCACGGTCTGTATCATGTACTTCATGGGGTATTGTCACCGATGGAAGGGACTGGACCAGAAGACATCAATATCGCACCTTTAATCAAACGTCTGCATGATGATGAAATCAAAGAAGTCATTATTGCGACAAATGCCACGACAGAAGGTGAAGCCACTGCGATGTATCTGTCACGTCTGATCAAACCGGCTGGGATCAAAGTGACGCGATTAGCCCATGGATTATCCGTCGGTAGCGATATCGAATATGCTGATGAGATTACCTTGTTAAAAGCAGTGGAAGGACGCCGTGAATTATAAATATTTCGCGGTGTTTTTTTAAAGATAGATGAGAGCATAATGATTTTGGAGGACAAAAACGTGAGTGGATTATTTATTACGATTGAAGGACCAGATGGCGCGGGTAAAACCAGTGTGCTGGATGAGCTATATCCTAGATTACAATTAACGGCGAAAAGAGCTATCGTCAAAACAAGAGAACCTGGAGGCATCCCGATCGCTGAAAAAATTCGTCACGTGATCCTTGATCCCGGCAATGATCAAATGGATGATCGAACAGAAGCGTTGCTATACGCAGCTGCACGGCGGCAGCATCTTGTCGAAAAAGTATGGCCGGCACTTGAAGCGGATCAAATCGTTTTGTGTGATCGTTTTACCGACAGTTCGCTAGCTTATCAAGGTGCTGGTCGCAAGATCGGTATCGAAGAAGTGGCTAAGCTCAATGAGTTTGCGGTGGAAGGGACAATTCCAGATGTTACGCTTTATTTAGACATTGATTCAGATACCGGGTTGCAACGAATCATGAAGAATCGGACCAATCAAATTGACCGTTTGGACTCAGAAGGGTTACAATTTCATCAGAGGGTACGTCATGCGTATTTAAAATTGGTAGACGCAAATCCCGATCGAATTATAAAAATCGACGCTCGGAAACGTTTAGACGAAGTCGTGAGAGATTGTTTTTACGAGTTGTTGACGCGTTATCCAAACTATTTTCAATCATGAGAGGTGGCCAACTATGAAACTTATTTTAGCAATCGTTCAAGACAAAGATTCTAACCGCTTAGCCAATGAATTTATTGACGCCAATATTCGAGCAACAAAACTTTCTTCCACTGGTGGCTTTTTGAAAGCAGGCAATAGCACATTTATCATTGGGATTGAGGATGAACGTGTGGAAGATGCTTTGGCATTGATCAAAGAAACTTGCCAAGCACGAACACAATATGTTACAACACCTGTGACATTAGACATCTCTTTAGACGGACAAGTCCCTTATCCGGTTGAAGTTGAAGTCGGCGGCGCAACCGTCTTTGTCTTACCAGTCGAAGGCTTCCATCAATATTAAGATGAACGAAGCGCAAAAACTTCAGACAATTCAGCCAATCGTTTTTCGCCAACTACAAAACAGTTTTGAGCATGGGCGTTTGGCCCATGCTTATCTTTTTGAAGGAGACCAAGGGACTGGCAAGGCTGAATTGGCGTTATGGTTTGTAAAACACCTATTCTGTTTGGCATTGCAAGATGGAATGCCTTGTGAAAAATGCAATAATTGTCTGCGGATTGCTAGTAAAGATCATCCCGATGTAGTCGAGATTGAACCGGATGGCCAGTCTATTAAAGTCGATCAGATCCGTGCTTTGCAAGGTGAGTTAGCCAAAAGCGGTTTTGAATCTGCGAAGAAGGTCGTGATCATTCATCAAGCAGAGAAAATGAATGTAAGCTCAGCAAACAGCTTATTAAAATTTTTAGAAGAACCGCCAGCTAATTTTATGATTATTTTAGAGACCCAATCGTTAGGGAAAATCTTGCCAACGATTCGCTCCCGTTGTCAGATCATCCATTTCCAAGGTCTGTCTACCAAACGGTTGCAGGCTCGATTAGAAGCAGAACAAATCCCAGCAAAAACGGCGGAACTCTTAGCAAATTTAACAAATAGTTATGGAAAAGCTGTTGAAATATCAAAAGATGAATGGTTTAATGAAGCTAGAGATGCTGTTATTCAATGGTTTAATTATCTCGAAAAAAATGATCCGCAAGCGTTTATCTATGTTCAAAAAAAATTGGTGAAGACGTTTAAAGATAAAATACAACAACAATTTGCTTTTGAGTTGTTGGCATATTTTGTGAAAGAAAAACGCAATCAAGTGATGGGACAGAAACAGTCAGGTTTAGAAAATTACAACCGCTTGTTAGAAGAAGTCTTATCAGCCAGTCAGAAACTAGAAGCGAACGTGTCATTTCAAAATATCGCAGAACAAATAACGTTGCACATCGTTTTTGCTTAACGTTATTTAAGAGAGTAGGGAAAACCATGGTTGAAGTTGTGGGTGTTCGTTTTCGTGACGCTGGCCGTATCTATTATTATGCGCCAGGTAAAAACGAATATTTTTATAATGATAAAGTCTTGGTCGAGTCACAGCAGGCGCACCAGATTGCGACAGTGGCAATTCCAAAAATAGAGATCTCAAAAAAAGATCTGTCTGATGACTTAAAAAATATTTTACATAAAGCTTCAGACAAAGAATTACAAAAAGTAGCGCAAAATGAAGCAGATGCGGAGGCAGCGTTTAAAACTGCCAAAGAAAAAATCCGTGTTCATAACTTAGAGATGAAATTAATCCAAGTGGAGTATACGTATGATCGCAGTAAAATGATCTTTTATTTCACTGCTGATGGCCGCATAGATTTTCGTGAGTTGGTCAAAGATTTGGCGGGAATTTTCCGTACGCGGATCGAGTTGCGCCAAATCGGTGTGCGGGATGAAGCCAAGATTCTCGGTGGTATCGGACCCTGTGGTCGGCCGTTATGTTGTTCGACTTTTTTAGGCGACTTTATTCCTGTTTCTATCAAAATGGCAAAAGAACAAGGATTATCATTGAATCCAACAAAGATTTCCGGACTTTGCGGCCGTTTGATGTGTTGTTTGAAATATGAAAATAGTGAGTATGAATCGGCTAAAAAAGCGATGCCTGACTATGGAAAAGAGATTAACACACCGGAAGGACGAGGAAAAGTGATCGGCTTGAACTTACTAAGTCAAGTTGTGAAAGTTCGATTGTTCGGTCGTGATGCAACAGTTGATTTTGATTTTCAAGAATTAGTTGAAGCAGGTGATCTGGCATGATGGATCGTCGTTCTTTGTATGATGGCTTGAATCAATTAGAACAAGACATGCATAAAAATCTTGAAGATCTAGTCACGATGAAAGAGACATTGCTGGAACTCGTTGAAAAAAATACCACATTAGAAATGGAAAATGAACGCTTGCGGGAACGCATTCGTGCCATTGATGAAAAAAAATCCCCCGTCTTAGATGAACGACAAGAATTATCGGAATCTCGATTAAATCTTGAAAAAATATACGAAGATGGCTTTCACGTTTGCAATTTACTCTACGGTTCTAGACGGGAGCAAGACGAACCTTGTGCGTTTTGTTTAGATGTCATCTATCGCGAGAGCAAGCAAAAGTAACCGTTGTGACAAAAAGTATTGCTTCTAAAATACTGTTTATTTCAAAAAGTGGGTATGACAACTTGTCACACCTGCTTTTTTTGTAAGTTTCTTGATCTAAGAACACCAATTGATTAGATAAAGGGAGACAAAATAAATCACAGGAAAAGAGGGAAAACAGCTGTGAAGATCCAAAAAAGTTTTGCACAAGATGTCGGCACATTATACTTAGTCCCAACGCCAATCGGCAATTTAGAAGATATGACGTTTCGGGCAGTCAAAACGTTGCAGACGGTTGAATTGATCGCCAGTGAAGATACACGCAATACACAGAAGTTATTGAATCATTTTGAAATTAAGGTACCGCAAAAAAGCTTACACGAACATAATTACAATGAAAGAATCCCAGAATTAGTAGCATTTTTAAAAAATGGCAACTCAATCGCACAAGTTAGCGATGCCGGGATGCCATCGATCAGCGATCCAGGCCATGAATTTGTTGTAGCGTGTATTGAAGAAGATATCCCAGTTGTTGCGCTGCCAGGTGCTACAGCGGGAATGACCGCACTGATTGCTTCAGGCTTATTGCCGCAACCCTTTTATTTCTATGGTTTTTTACAACGAAAAAAAAATAGCCAGAAAAAAGAGTTGACTGACTTAAAAAACCAAACAGCGACAATGATATTTTATGAATCTCCTCACCGAGTAAAAGAGACCCTCAAAAATATTTTAGAGATTTTTGGCAATCGTGAGGTAGTGGTCTGTCGGGAATTAACGAAAGTGTACGAAGAATACTTGCGAGGAACTGCAGAAGAACTGATTATGTACGTAACAGAGCACCCATTAAAAGGTGAGTGCTGTTTGCTAGTCTCTGGTGCTGAGGAAGTTGAAAAAGAAGAAGTTTTTGAAGGAACATTGAAAGAACAAGTAGAAACATTAATCTTAGCTGGTCAATCTTCGAAAGAAGCAATCAAATCAATCGCAAAACGACATGGATTGAAAAAACAAGAAGTGTACAAAGAATACCACGAATTATAGCAGGAGAACTTCTTCCTGCTTTTTTCGTGTGAACTTTTATAACACAAAAAGTTATTAAATTAGAAAAAGATGATAAAAACTGCTTAAAACACTTTTTTAATTTTAATTTAATGTTAGAATACATAACATAAATAGAATGGAGTGGTTCGATGGCAGCAAATAGTGCATTTATTTTGATTTGTTCAGGATTCGTTTTTCTTATGACTCCCGCATTAGCTTTTTTCTATGGCGGATTGGAACGGCGGAAAAACATTTTGAACACGATGATGATGGTCATTTGTACGATGGGATTGGCTTCTTTAATCTGGGTGGCGGTTGGTTATTCATTGTCATTTAGTGGTGACGGTAACTTTATTGGAAATTTAGACAAACTCTTTTTTAACAATGTCTCGATGGTAAAAGGAGAGGGGATTCCAGAAGGACTCTTTGCCTTTTTTCAAATGATGTTTGCTTTGATCACAACTGCTATCTTGACGGGATCAGTGGCTGGCAGAATGCGTTTTTCAGCAATTTTCTTATTTATCGCCCTCTGGTTGGTTATCGTGTATTTTCCGATGGCTCATATGGTTTGGGGCGGTGGTTTTCTTGATAAAATCGGCTCGATTGATTTTGCTGGTGGGAATGTTGTTCATATCAGTTCGGGAATTTCAGGATTAGTATTAGCAATCGTATTGGGACGTCGTCGAGAATATCATATCGGTAATTATCGCCCGCATAATATTCCTTTTGTTGTCTTAGGGACAGGGCTTTTATGGTTTGGCTGGTTTGGTTTTAATGGGGGATCTGCTTTAGCAGCAAATGGATTAGCCATTCATGCGGTCATTACGACAAATACTGCCGCTGCTTGTGCAATGTTGTCTTGGATGTTGATTGAAAAAGTTTTAAATGGTAAACCAACAGTTGTCGGTGCGTGTACAGGGGCAGTTGTAGGACTAGTTGCTATTACACCTGGTGCAGGATTTGTATCGATCTGGTCAAGTATTCTAATTGGTGCGTTAGTAAGTCCATTTTGTTATTACTTTATTGCGGTCATTAAGCAAAAACTGGGCTTTGATGATGCATTAGATGCCTTTGGCTGTCACGGTGTCGGCGGAATTTTTGGTGGTATTGCAACGGGGATTTTCGCTGATCCGTCACTGGGTGGGCGGACAGGCTTGATTTATGGGGAGACGCAGCTATTCATCGCACAAATCGTAAGTGTCCTGTTTACGCTGTTTTTTGCAGGTATCGCTAGTTACTTGATCATCTCGCTGATTCGAAGATTTATACCGATTCGGGTCTCACAACAAGAAGAAGCATTAGGCTTAGACCAAATCGAACATGCTGAAAATGCTTATCCAACATTTATGGGGATGGACTCTTAGAAAGTAACGGAAGGAGAGCGCAATGAAAAAAGTTGAAGCGATTATCAGACAAGAAAAGGTAGAGGAAATAAAAGCGGCTATCGATCAAGAAGTGACCATCAATGGGATGACGGTCAGCCAAGTTTTAGGTTGTGGCTTGCAAAAAGGCCAAAAAAGTCATGTACGAGGACAAGAGGTTATCACAACACTATTACCTAAAGTCTCAGTGAGTTTTATCTTAGCTGATGAAGAAGTAAAGCAAGTCATTGAACTGATTTTGGAAATCTGTCAATCCGAAGAATGCGGGACCGGGAAAATATTTGTCTATCCGATTGAAGAAGTGATACGGATTCGCACAAGAGAAACGGGAAAAGCAGCAATTCAATAAAAAACCGGCTGAGAAATCAGCCGGTTTTTTATTGAAGAAAAGAAATCTTAGGCAGATCAATCGACTAGAAGCAGAGTTTTAAAAAGCAGCTGATTTTTAAAGAACAAAAAACCACCATAGCCGTCACTATGGTGGAAATGAAGGTTGTTATTTACTCTTGGTAGGAGTAAGTATGAAAAACCAATTCGGGATAATTGGTATATTTTCATGATAAAACAAATACGTCTTAAGTTCATGAATGGCTGTTTGTTAATCGCTAAGAAATGAATTAGAAAAAACTTATGCAATTTTCTGTAGAAATTTTCTTTATATTTACATAATGTAAGGGTTGCATTTTGTTTCGAGGAATTTAAGAGCTATGTTACACTTAAATTGGAAGATCTAAATAGGAGGGTACATTTATGGCAAATATCAGTAAAAAGTTACTAACTGAATTGACTTCAGAAAAAGCAACAGGTCCGTTTATTACATTTATGTTGAACACACACCATGGGCATCAAGCTGTTGAAAAAGACCAAATCATGTTTAAAAACTTTGCTAAAGAAGCGAAACGACGCTTTGAAAAAAAATACACTGATCACAGCTTTGAACCATTCCAAGAAAAAATTGATCAATTATTAGCAGATGGTGATTTTTGGCGTAACGGAACAAAAAGTGCTGCGGTGATTTTAACCGCTGATGCAGCATATATTCATCGATTGAGCATCACAGTCGATGACCAGTATTACGTGAGTGATCTGCCGTACTTATTAGCGATCATCAAAAATACTCAATTCAACTATCCATATTATTTGATGGCGTTAAATCGTGATTCGATGAAGCTTTATTTTGTTCGTAACAAAGAAGTCACTGCAATCGAACTTCCAGAAGATGCACCAAAAGATATGGTGACCGCACTGGGAGATGAATTGACCGGCGGGAATTTAAATGTCTCGGCTCGTGGCGGAGAAACCGGAAGCTTCCATGGTGTGAACACTAAAGATGAAGAAGTTGAAATCGATTGGGTGAATTACTACCAAGCTGTCGATAATTTCTTGAAAGACTTAGACAATCCAGACCAACTCCCGCTGTATCTATTTGCTTTACCAGAAAATCAGACTCAATTTAAAAAAGTCGCAAAAAATCCTTATTATTCAGATAAAGCAGCAATCAGCGGTTCGCCAGCACAAGTAACAATTAATGACATCAAAAAAGCGACGCAAAAAATCACGGATCAGTTAACAGAAGCGGAAACACAGTCCTATCAAAAACTAATCGATCGAAAATTTGTGGATCAATTAGTCGATATCGTACCGGCTGCAAAAGAAGGGAAAATTTCCCATTTATTTATTGCAACATCTAATTTGACGAATGGTTTTGGCGCAGACCCAGATGTTGAATACGATCGTCGTCAAGTTTTGAATGAGATCGCTGAAAATGTTATCAGAAATGGCGGACAAGTCTTTGTTTTAGATCAAAAAGATGCGCCAGATGAGAAGAGTTTGTTGGCGGTATTGCGTTATTAAGTGCTAAATATTTCAAATTGATTAAGAAAAAACTTTTTAAGCGATAACCTAGTGTTATCGCTTAATGTATGCTATAATTCTAATTGTAGTTTTTGTACGGTAATATTGGCAAGTTTGTTTCAGACAACATCTTTCCTATTTCACCATTCAAGTAATTACAAACTAATTTTTATCCTAGGAGGATGTTTAACATGGAACAAGGTACAGTAAAATGGTTCAACTCAGAAAAAGGCTACGGATTTATCACTGCTGAAAACGGAAATGACGTATTCGTACATTTCTCAGCTATCCAAGGTGACGGCTTCAAAACTTTAGAAGAAGGTCAAGCAGTGACTTTTGACGTAGAAGAAGGCCAACGTGGACCTCAAGCTACAAACGTTAACAAAGCTTAATTAGTAGACTTCTAAGCCAGGTGCGAAAGCATCTGGCTTTTTTTTGTTCACGGATTACGGAAAGCGGGTTAAACCAAGAACTTTCTTGTAGAAAGTGGTACTATTCAGATATAATGCGTGAGGAAGAGGATAAGCAAGTCGTCTTCTTGTTACTGAGAAATACAGCTCATGAAAATAACTGTTTTTCATATTAAAAAGCAGATGCATTAGTTTGAGAAAGGAGGGCGAATGTGAAGAAAAGTTATGCAGTCGTGGATATTGAAACGACTGGAACAGACCCAAAGACGGATCGAATCATTCAATTTGGCTGTGTATTAATTGAAGAAGGAAAAATTGTGACTCATTTTTCGACAGATATCAATCCAGACCAAAATATCCCAACACAAATCCAAACGTTGACTGGGATTACCAATCAGCGGATCAAAAAAGCTCCTTATTTTGAAGATGTGGCGCAGACAATCGCCAATTTATTGGCAGATACAGTCTTTGTAGCGCATAATATTCATTTTGATTATCCCTTTTTAAGTAATGAATTGCAGCGATGCGGGCTGGCGTCCCTAACGATTCCTGGTATCGATACAGTAGAATTGGCCCAAGTCTTTATGCCTACTTCTTTGAGTTTTCGCTTAAAAGATTTAGCACAAGAACTGCACCTAACCCATGAAAATCCTCATCAAGCGGATAGTGATGCAGATGTAACGGCCCAACTGTTGCTGCATTTAGAAAAAAAAATCATAGAGCTGCCGATTATCACACTGGAGAAGATCATCGCGACAGCTGACCAGATGGCTTTTCAAACGAAAGAGTATTTAGAAGATTGTTTGGTGAAAATGCAAGCAGATCCTAAACCATTATCAAAAGATTTAGCTATTATTCACGGTTTAGCCCTGCGTAAAAAGCATGTCCCGCTCTTTTCTGAAAATTATTTTGGAAAGAAGGCCTATCCTCGTTCTCGTAAAGAAAAGGAAAAAATCTATCATGGTGAATTAGACTTTCGTAAAGAACAAGCTCGGTTGATGAACTTAGTATTCGATTTTTTTAATAAAAAGGACCATAAAAATGTTTTAGTAGAAGCCGCTACCGGGATTGGGAAGACGATGGGGTATTTATTGCCGATGAGTTTTTTAGCGACACCGGAAGATCCGCTTGTAGTCAGTACCGTATCGTTATTGTTGCAAGAACAGATTCTAAATCATGATTTGCCGCTAATCAACCGGATATTGGATCAACCATTGCAAGCGGTGGTGATGAAGAGCAGCCGTCATTATATTGATCTGGATCGTTTTTATCAAAGTTTTGAAAAAAAATCAGAACAAAAACAATATACTTTTTATCAAATGGCGCTACTTGTTTGGCTGACACAAACTGAAACCGGGGATTTCGACGAGTTGAATATGACAAGTTTGAACCATCCTTTTTGGCAAGAAATTGCTCATTTAGGGACGCATACATTAAATGCCAATAGTCCCTTTTATCAAGCCGATTTTATTCGTCATCGACAAGAAAAATTGGCACAAAGTAATTTGATCGTCACCAACCATGCATATTTGGCACAAGAAGATCAGCGAAGAGAACGACAATTGCCTAAAAGTTCTTACTTGATTATTGATGAAGCCCATCATTTGAATCATGTATTAGAAAGAACCAGTACGCAACAATTTAATTTTATAACGATTCAACGAAGATTCAATCATTTATGGGAAGATCAGCAATTTCTTGTTTGGCAAGAACTCGTCCAAAAAGATCAGCAGACACAACATACGCTGGAGGTCTTCCAAGATGTCTTGCAAGAGTTGAATGAAGATCTAACTGATTTTTATCAACTCTTCAAAGAAACGTTCCCGATTGTAGACGAAGGATTGATTACAAAAGAACAGATTGATCAATTATCTTTAGTAGGAGAACAAGTGTTGCAACGAATTGAGTTATTGTATCAAGATGCGTTGACACTTGGTGGACAGCTGCAGACGTATTTCTTCCAATATAAAGAAACGTTCACTATCAAAGAACAAGCTCACTGGAGTGATCTTCAAGCTTTATTAGACGAGTTATTGCAACAAAAAACAGCTTTTGAGACCTTTTGTGAAAAATGGGATGCAAGATATATCCATTGGTTCAATCCTAATCGTAAAACATTTAAAGTCCAAGATCTGGAAGCTGCAATGATTAGTGAAACGGCATGGTATGAGCGTTATCAGCAGATTCTTTATTTAGGCGGGACGTTAAAAATAGGAAGTGATCGGCATTACTTTGCTAAACGTTGGGGAATTCCTGAAGCAGCGTTGAAGATTATCAGCAGCCCGTATGATTATGCGCAACAAGCGAGGATTTACCTACCAACAGAAGGGATCAGTATTCAGACATCTTCACCTGATCAATACGCACAGTACGTAGCAACCGTCGTTCGCAAAATGGCCCAGACCCAGCAACGGCCTATTTTAGTGTTGTTTACTTCTCATGATATTTTGAATCGAGTATATCAACGAGTCCGGGCGCCATTATTGAATGAAGGCAGAGATGTCTTGGCTCAAGGAATTGGTGGCAGTCGCGAAAAATTATTGAAACGTTTTTTATTGTCAAAAGATGCATTGCTATTTGGCGCAGACAGCTTTTGGGAAGGCATCGATTTGCCTGGGGATGTTCTGCAAATTTTAATTGTTACACGCTTGCCATTTGAAAATCCTCAACGTCTGCAAGTCAAAGCACGCAATGAATTTTTGGCCTCAGCTGGGATCAATCCTTTTTTCCAAGAAGCACTTCCCCATGCCTCGTTGCGTTTACGCCAAGCACTTGGACGATTGATTCGTTCTGAAAAAGACAAGGGTGTTATGCTTTTATTGGATCAACGATTCATCACGGCTAAATACAGTGATAAATTGCGTAAAGCATTACCAAAAGAATTGCCAGTCAAACAATTACCGTTAGCAGAGATTTTACTTGAGACCGCCCAATTTTTAAATTCTGACAAAAGTGAAGAGAATTAATGAGGGTGAGACGGTATTTTGGTATAATGTAGCTTGTCTGGAAGGAGGATGATTTTGGATACGAATAGTGCAGGACAACAAAGACTCAATCGGTGGCTGTTGGGAATCGTGACTTTTTTATTGATCATTATCGTGGGATCTGTGATGATCTTTATTCGATCAAATCGTCCGATGCAGCAAGCCAAAAGAGAAGCTGTGCAAATGGCAGAAAAATATGCCGATTTAAAGACGGTAGACCAATTTTATTGGTTTAACCGTGAAGAAACGTATTTTACCGTGACCGGTGAGAACAGTGCTGGGGATGCAATCATTGTAATCGTTCCAAAATCTGGAGAAAAAATCCGTGTATTGGATCAAAAAGCTGGTTTGACGAAAGAACAAGTGAGCCAAACTTTTGAAAAAAAGCATCCTAATCTGATTTTTGAAAAAGCAAATTTAGGAATCTATCGTAAGCAAACCACTTGGGAAATCACCGCAAAAGACGAGCAAGGTGCAATCTATTATTATTTGCTGGCATTCGATGACGGCAAGACAATCAAAGTCATCAAAAAAATGTAATAAATCTAACAAATCTTGGTAAGGGAGTTATCAGTCATGAAATTATCTCAACGTGTAACAAACCTAGAACCGTCCGTCACTTTAGCAGCCACTGCCAAAGCTAAAGCATTGAAAGCACAAGGATTGGATGTCATTAATCTGACAGTCGGAGAACCAAATTTCACTACTCCAGAAAATATCGAACAAGCTGCGGTTGAAGGGATCAAAAGCGGCAAAGTCAGTTTCTATACACCATCTGGTGGTACGCCAGAATTGAAGTCTGCAATTGTTGATTTCACTGAGAAAAATTATGGATTGACGATTGAACCAAAAAATATTATTGTGACCAGCGGGGCCAAATTTGCCTTGTATACGTTGTTTCAATCGATTCTGGATGCTGGCGATGAAGTAATCATCCCTGTTCCTTATTGGGTCAGTTATGGTGAACAAGTGAAACTGGCGCAAGGTAATCCTGTTTTTGTCAAAGGGGAACAAAGCAATGACTACAAGATTACAATTGATCAATTAGAAGCAGCCCGAACAGAAAAAACCAAAGCAATCATTATCAATTCACCATCAAATCCAACTGGGATGATCTATACTGAAAATGAATTGCGCGAAATTGGCGAATGGGCCGTGGGCCATGATCTACTGATTGTTTCAGATGATATTTATGATCATCTTGTTTATAATGGAAACGAAGCAAAACATCTTGCTTCTTTATCTGACGAGATTTTCCATCATACAGTAATCATCAATGGTGTATCAAAAACTTATTCGATGACTGGTTGGCGGATCGGTTATGCGATTGGGAATGCTGAAATCATCGGTGCCATGACTTCGATTGCTTCTCAAGCGACTAGCAATCCAGCATCTGTTAGTCAGACAGCTGCAGTTGAAGCATTGGCAGGTGAACAAGAAACTGCTGAAAAAATGCGTCGAGCATTTGAAGATCGGTTAAATACGATCTATCCTAAAGTTGCTGATCTACCTGGTTTCAAATTGAAAAAACCACAAGGCGCATTTTATCTATTTCCAAACATCCAAGAGGCGATGGCGATGGGCGGATATGACAATGTCACGACTTGGGTAAATGATTTGTTAGAACAAGAACACGTTGCGCTAGTAACTGGTGAAGGTTTTGGATCTTCTGATAGTGTACGGATGAGTTATTCAGCCCGTATGGAGGATTTGGAAGAAGCCGTTGTACGGATTCGCCGCTTTATTGAAAATAGTAAGAAGTAAGCCATCATTTCGGGATAAATAAAGTTAGGAGAGACATTTGTGGAGCAAATTCAAATCATTGATGCCAAGAATCATGTTGGCGAAACAGTAAAAATTGGTGCTTGGGTCGCAAATAAACGTTCAAGCGGTAAGATTTCTTTTTTACAATTACGTGACGGGACAGCTTATTTCCAAGCAGTTGTTGTGAAAAATGACGTGTCAGAAGAAGTCTTTCATTTAGCTAAAGAATTGACACAAGAAACATCCATCATCGTAACCGGTGAAATTCGTGAAGATACACGGTCAAAATTTGGTTACGAATTGGGTGTCCAAGCGATCGAAGTAATCGGTGAAAGTCATGACTATCCCATTACGCCAAAAGAACATGGGGTTGATTTCTTAATGGATCACCGCCATCTATGGCTGCGTTCGTCTCAGCAACACGCAATCATGTTAATTCGTAATGAAGTGATCCGTGCGACCTATGAATTTTTCAATAACAATGGCTTTGTAAAAGTAGATCCGCCGATTTTAACTGGTTCGGCTCCAGAAGGAACTAGCGATTTATTTGAAACAAATTATTTTGATCAAAAGGCCTATCTTTCTCAAAGCGGTCAATTGTATATGGAAGCAGCTGCGATGGCTTTAGGTAAAGTATTTTCATTTGGTCCGACCTTCCGAGCTGAAAAATCAAAAACACGCCGTCATTTGATTGAGTTTTGGATGATCGAGCCAGAAATGGCTTTTATGCACCAAGAAGAAAGTTTAGAAGTTCAAGAGCAGTATGTTGCATATTTGGTACAGAGTGTTCTAGACAACTGTGAGTATGCTTTAGATGTTTTAGGACGAGACAAAGATACTTTAAAGAATTACACAAAACTTCCTTATCCGCGGATTTCTTACGATGATGCCGTTGAATTATTGAAGAAAAATGGCTTCGAGGATATCGAATGGGGCGATGATTTTGGCTCACCTCATGAAACATTTATCGCTAATTCTTTTGATCGGCCTGTTTTCATCTTGAATTATCCAAAAGCAATCAAACCATTTTATATGAAACCACATCCAACTCGCGAAGATGTCGTCATTTGTGCCGATCTAATTGCACCTGAAGGATATGGGGAGATTATTGGTGGCTCAGAACGGGCAACAGATTATGATTTCTTATTAGAACAAATTCGTGAAGCAGGGTTGAATGAAGAAGAATACTCTTGGTATTTAGATTTGCGTAAATATGGGACAGTGCCGCATGCTGGTTTTGGTTTAGGTCTTGAACGGACGATTACATTCATTGCAGGAATCGACCATGTGCGTGAAGCCATTCCATTCCCACGTTTGTTAAATCGTATTTATCCATAACAAAAAAGTGTCGAGAATTTTTCTCGGCACTTTTTTTGTAGAAATCTTTGACTGCAGCGAAAATAAAGGAAAAATCTGCCAGCTGATTTTGTTGAAAAAGCTTTCATTTTCACTTGACATATGAATGCATACTCATATATAATAAATATGAAAAATCATTCATATGTAATAGAGAGAAGGGAATCTCATGGAAAGAATATATCGATTAGATGGATTGGATTGTGCCAATTGTGCTGCTAAAATTGAACGGTCTGTTCAACAAATCAATGGTGTTGAGAAGGCACAAGTTGATTTTATGAGCACCAAATTAACGATTATTGCCCCTGAAAAAGATATTGAACGAATCAGTGAAGAGGCGAAAGAAGTTATTCATAAAGTAGAACCAGAAGTTGAAGTAAACAATATCCAGACTGAAAAAAAAGAAGAAAATTCTAAAGGAAAAATCATTCAGATTGTCGTAGCCCTTGTGGCATTAGGTTTGTTGGTCATTTTTTCACCAGCTATGCCGTGGAAACTAATTGCGTATTTGATTGTATATTTGTGGATCGGCCATGATGTACTTAAAACAGCGATAACAAATAGTTTTCATGGCGAGATCTTCGATGAGAACTTCTTGATGGCGATCGCAACGATTGGAGCAATTGTGATTGGAGAATACCCAGAAGCAGTAGCTGTCATGTTGTTTTATCAAGTAGGTGAATTTTTTCAAGATTATGCCGTTGAAAAATCAAGAAAATCAATTCGTTCGTTAGTCGCAATCCGTCCAGACTATGCTAACGTGATTCAAGATGGTCACGTAAAAAAAGTGGCACCTGAGACGATTAAAGTGGGCGACCAAATTTTAATCAAACCGGGTGAGAAAGTTCCTTTAGATGGTATCGTTAGAAAAGGAGAGTCGATGCTGGATACGTCAGCTTTGACTGGAGAATCTGTGCCTCGCAGTATCTATCCAGAAGAACAGATTCTCAGCGGGTTTATTAATCAGAGCGGACAATTGACTGTGGAAGTAACGACAACATTTGGCGAATCGACAGTCAGCAAGATTTTGGATTTAGTTGAGAATGCCAGCAGCAAAAAAGCACCGGCTGAAAATTTTATCACTAGTTTTGCACGGTATTACACACCGATTGTGGTGGGATTGGCAGTTTTATTAGCAGTTGTTCCACCACTTGTCACAGGAGATCCGTTTTATGATTGGATTTATCGAGCATTGACTTTCTTAGTTATTTCTTGTCCATGTGCGCTAGTTATTTCTGTTCCCTTGAGTTTCTTTGGCGGAATCGGTGGGGCAAGTAAAGATGGTGTGTTGATCAAAGGAAGCAATTACATTGAGACATTGGCGAATGTCGAAACGCTAGTCTTTGATAAAACAGGAACGTTAACAAAAGGTGTTTTTGCCGTTCAAAAAGTGGAAACAACGATTGATCAGAAAAATTTTTTACGTTATGTCGCAAGTGCTGAACAAAGTTCAAGTCATCCAATTGCCCAATCAATCGTGAACTATGTAGATCAACCGCTATTGCCAGTCAGTCAATTAGAAGAAATTGCTGGTTTTGGGATTTCAGTTGAGATTGAGGGGCATCATTTCTTAGTCGGAAATGAGAAACTATTGTCAAAATATGATATTCCTTTTTCGGCAGTCGATGAGATTGGGACAATCGTTTATGTCACAATGGATGGAACATTGATCGGTCATTTGGTGATTGCTGATGAATTGAAAGAAAATGTCGCTGAAACGTTGAAAAAAGTAAAAGAACTCGGTATCAAACGAACAGTAATGTTGACTGGTGATAATCATAGAATTGCTGATGCAATCGGTAAAAAAATTGGAATCGATCAAGTTTACAGTGAACTATTACCAGAAGATAAGGTTCTTCATCTAGAAGAAGAATTGCAACAAAAGACAGCATTTGTCGGAGATGGGATGAATGATGCACCAGTGTTGGCTCGTTCAGATATTGGTATTGCTATGGGAGGACTTGGATCAGATGCTGCGGTTGAAGCGGCTGATGTGGTAATCATGGATGATCAACCAGCTAAGATTCCCGTAGCGATTCGAATTGCTCGTAAGACGATGAAAATCGTTAAACAAAATATCGTCTTTGCAATTGGGATAAAAATTTTCGTGCTGATTTTAGGTGCATTAGGATTTGCAACGATGTATGCTGCAGTGTTTGCCGATGTAGGTGTGACTGTGATTGCAGTCTTAAATGCAATGCGGTGTTTAAAAATAAATTAATTTGTTTAAGAGCAGTCTTCAAAAATGAAGGCTGCTTTTTGTATTTGAAAAATGATTTTCTCGTTAATAATTGATCAATTAAAAAGAGCTTCAGAAAAAAATTACAGAAATTTGCAGCATAAGGGTTGACGAATTCCGATTACAATTGTAAACTTAAAAAGTAGATTACAAACGTAAACGAAAGGAATGAGAGAAATGGCTAGTACACCGATTAAGATTAGTGACTCGGAATGGGAAGTCATGCGTGTGATTTGGACACAGGAGTCTACGACAGCTCAAGAGATCGTCGAAATTCTTGGGCAAACAATGGACTGGAAAGCAGCGACAATCAAGACACTATTGGGTCGCTTAGTAAAAAAAGAGGCAGTGCGGACAGAACAATCTGGAAAAAAATATATTTATTATCCAGCTATTAGTGAAGGCGAAACTGTTAAGAGCGCAACGGAAAGTTTATTTTCCCATATATGTGCAAAACGAATTGGTGAAACGATCGCAGAATTAGTAGCAGAAGCGGCACTGACTGATGCGGACGTAGCTCTGATCAATGAACAGTTAATGAACAAAAAAACTGTCCCGACAATTGAATGCAATTGTATTCCTGGACAGTGTGAGTGCAATCATCATAAATAAAAAAATCTAACTTACTGCTCCTTGAAAGATGGAGTAGTAAAAACTAAATTATTTCACCAAAAAAAACTAAAAACAACTAAGGAGCGAATCAAAATGAAAAAAGAATTTACAATTAATGGAATGAGCTGTAATCACTGTGTGGCAAGCGTAGAAAAGGCGATCAATCAATTGGATGGCATCGATAAAGTAAAGATCAATCTAAAGAAAAATCAAGGTGTCGTTAAATTTGATGAAGCGCAAGTTTCAGCAGAACAAATTGCAAAAGCTGTGACTGATGCAGGATACGAAACTGAGGTGATCTAATTGGCAGAAGCAACAGTAGAAACATTTGCGATCACTGGGATGACTTGTGCCAATTGTTCTGCTCGTGTGGAAAAAGAATTGAAATCAACAACAGGTGTGTTGGAGGCAAATGTCAATTTAGCCACTGAAAAAGCGACGGTTCAATTTGACGATAGCCTCACAGCAGATAAATTGATTCAACGAGTAGAAGCAATCGGTTATGGTGCAATCCTTTTCGATGATGATCATAAACAAAAGATTGAACAAGAAAAAGCAGCCTATCTCATGCGAATGAAACGTGATTTAATTTTGAGTGCAATTTTAACGGCACCTTTAATGATTGCAATGATCGCGATGTTATTAGGCAGTCATGCAGAATGGGTACATTTTCTTCACCTGTCCCTTGTTCAGCTGATTTTAGCGACACCCGTTCAATTTGGTGTCGGCATGCGATTCTATCGTGGCGCGTATCATGCCTTGAAAACTAAGGCACCGAACATGGATGTTTTAGTTGCGATGGGGACGACCGCCGCTTTTGCTTTAAGCGTGTATAACGGCTTTTTCAATGCTCATAATTCCGATTTGTATTTTGAAAGCAGCGGTATGATTATCACATTGATCTTACTAGGAAAATATTTAGAACAAAAGGCAAAAACCAAAACAAGTGACGCGATCAAACAATTGATGAGCCTGCAAGCAAAAACAGCAACACTTATTGTAGATGGTCAAGAAAAACAAGTACCGATTGAAGAAGTTCAAGCTGGTGACCTGTTACGAGTACGTCCAGGAGAACAAATTCCTGTTGATGGAAAAATCCTTGTTGGACAGACGACAATCGATGAAAGTATGCTGACTGGAGAAAGTTTGCCTGTTGATAAACAAGCCGATGATCAAGTTTTTGGCGGAACAGTTAATACGACTGGCAGTATCCAATTTACCGCAACACAAGTTGGTAGCATGACGATTCTTTCGCGGATTATCCGTATGGTGGAAGATGCGCAAGGTGAAAAAGCTCCGATCCAACAAATTGCCGATAAAATTTCTAAAATTTTTGTGCCGGTAGTTTTAGGAATCGCGCTCATCACGTTACTTGCGACCGGTTTTCTGACACAAGATTGGCAACTAGCAATCGTCCATAGCGTCTCTGTCTTAGTAATCGCTTGTCCTTGTGCCTTGGGTCTAGCTACTCCGACTGCTATTATGGTAGGAACCGGTTTAGGTGCAAAGACTGGGATCTTGATTAAAGGTGGAGGTGCGTTAGAAAAAATCGCACATTTAACAACGATTGTTTTAGATAAGACCGGCACAATCACAGAAGGCAAACCAGTTGTCGCCGATTTTGAATCGTTTGATCCACAAGCGTTGTCTTATCTAGCCAGTCTAGAACAACAATCAGAACATCCTTTAGCAAAAGCAATTTATCAATATGGAAAAGAAAAGGCCGCAATCTTGCCAGTTGAAAATTTTGAAAGTTTAACAGGTCAAGGTGTAATTGGAACGATTGAAGGCGTCGAGTATTTTGTCGGATCAAAACGCGGGTTAGAAGAGCGGAAAATTTCATTTCCTAAAGAACGTGTGGTAGCGTTAGAAGGAGAAGGAAAAACAGTGATGTTTCTGGCTGATCAAGTGAAGCTGCTTGCGCTGATTTCAGTGACTGATCAAGTGAAAAAATCCTCTAAAGCAGCGATTGCCGCATTGCATCAATTAGGGATTAACGTAAAGATGCTGACTGGGGACAATCCGCAAACTGCTCGATATATCGGCGAACAAGTCGGCTTAGGTGCTGACGATATCATCGCTGAAGTGCTGCCTGAAGATAAAGCACAGGTTGTTAAGCAGTTACAGACTGAAAATGAATCTGTTGGGATGGTCGGTGATGGAATCAATGATGCACCCGCACTAGCTTTAGCCGATATCGGAATTGCAATGGGCAGCGGGACGGACATCGCAATGGAGACAGCCGATATTACATTGATGAATAGCGATCTTTTATCAGTTGAAAAAAGTATTCGTTTATCAAAAGTAACGCTCAGAAAAATCAAACAGAATTTGTTTTGGGCATTTTTATACAATGTAATTGGTATTCCATTTGCCGCAGCTGGATTTTTGAATCCAATCATTGCTGGCGGTGCGATGGCATTTAGTTCAGTCAGTGTACTATTGAATTCTCTTAGCTTGAATCAAAAAAAATTATAGGAGGCGTTTAGCATGAGACAAGGAGAACAAAAGGATGACTCGATGGAAATGGACCATTCAAAGCATCATCCAGATTCTTCAATGGACGGACACAAACACCACGAAATGACACATGAAATGAATGGACACGATCATGGTGATATGGATCATTCGATGCACATGGGAAATTTTAAGCAGAAATTTTGGCTCTCTCTTGTTTTGTCGATTCCCATCATCATCCTTTCACCGATGATGGGAATCCAGCTTCCTTTCCAATTTACTTTTCCAGGTTCTGAGTGGGTAGTATTGGTATTAGCGACGATTCTTTTCATTTACGGCGGACAGCCATTTTTAAGTGGTGCGAAGATGGAATTGAAAATGAAAAGTCCTGCGATGATGACATTGATCGCAATGGGGATTTCGGTAGCCTATATTTATAGCGTGTATTCATTTATTGCCAATAAAATCAATCCTCATGAACATGTGATGGACTTTTTCTGGGAACTGGCGACATTGATCGTGATCATGTTGTTAGGTCATTGGGTAGAGATGAATGCTGTTTCAAATGCCAGCAACGCATTGAAAAAATTGGCGGAATTATTGCCAGATGAAGTCAATAAGATTGAGGCAGACGGTACGACTAAAAAAGTAAAACTCCAAGAGATTCATCATGGAGATCAGTTGCTTGTTCGTGCAGGGGATAAGATGCCTACAGATGGTGAGATTATTGATGGCTCTACAATAGCAGACGAGTCTGCGGTCACTGGTGAATCAAAAGGTGTACAAAAAAATATTGGGGATTCAGTTATTGGCGGATCTGTCAATGGAGATGGTACCATCAAGTTGAAAGTAACAGGAACTGGTGCAGATGGTTATCTTGCTAAAGTGATGACGATGGTGAAACAGGCACAGCAAGAAAAATCAAAATTAGAATCTATTTCGGACAAAGTGGCAAAGTGGTTGTTTTATATCGCATTGATAGCCGGTATCGTAACCTTTGCGGCCTGGTTGATTTTAGAAGATCTGCCACAAGCACTTGATCGAATGGTGACTGTTTTTGTTATTGCGTGTCCCCATGCGTTAGGTTTAGCCATTCCATTAGTAATTGCTCGCTCCACTTCGTTAGCAGCTAAAAATGGTTTGTTGCTAAAAAGTCGCCAAGCTCTAGAACAAGGCAATCAATTGGATTATATTTTCCTTGATAAAACTGGAACACTGACAGAAGGCAAGTTTACAGTGACTGGTGTTGAAGTATTGGCTGATAGCAGTCGGGAAGAATCTCTAAAATATATCGGTGCTTTGGAAGCACAGACGAACCATCCTTTGGCAGTTGGTGTCATGAATTATTTGAAATCAGAAAAAATTGATCCTTACCAAGCTGAAGATGTTTCAACAATCAAGGGCGTTGGAGTAAGCGGAACGGTCGAAGGGCATCAGGTTGTTTTGGCTAATCAAAAAGAAGTCGAAAAACGACAGTTGAGCTTTGACCAGGAAAAATTGAAAGCTTATCAAGAACAAGGGAATACGATCTCTTTCTTACTGATTGATGAAAAATTAATCGCCTTTTTTGCGATGGGAGATACGTTAAAAGACCAAGCCCAAGACTTTATTAAAAATTTGCGAGCAGTTGGAATCGAACCTGTGATGTTGACAGGAGACAATCAAGAAGCTGCAAAAGCTGTGGCAGAATATTTATCAATTAAAGAATTTTATAGTGAATTACTGCCAGATGATAAAGAAAAAATCATTAAACAGTATACAGATAAAGGCAAGAAAGTCATGATGGTCGGTGATGGAATCAATGATGCTCCTGCTTTAGCGCGAGCTTCCATCGGAATGGCTATCGGTGCAGGAACAGATATTGCAATCGATTCAGCTGATGTTGTCTTGACCAACAGTAATTTACAAGATATTTTGAAATTTGTTCGTCTAGCCAAAAAAACACACAGCAAGATGATCCAAAACCTTTGGTGGGGAGCTGGCTACAATATTTTAGCTATTCCGTTGGCTGCAGGTGTTTTGGCCCCAATTGGGATTTTGTTGAGTCCTGCAGTTGGTGCAATCTTGATGTCATTAAGTACAATCATTGTAGCAATCAATGCGATGACCTTAAACGTCTGATGATTCAGGCGTTTCTTTTTTTCGTAAAAAAATTGATCATAATGAATGCCGAGACTTATGCTATTTTGAAAGAAAAGGTGTCAAAGTAGGTGAGACGCGTGATTTGGCAAAGAATAACGAGAAAAAAATGTCAACGCCAATTGCAACTGATCGAGTTATTACAAAAAGAATGTTATTGCGTCAGTGAACTAGCTGCAAAAATAAAAGTAAGTTCTAAGACGATTCTTCGCGACCTGCGTGAATTGCAGCAGAAAAACTATGTGATAAAGAAAAAATTATGGCAAATTAATTGGCCGCAGCAACGAACATATGAAAGACTTTATCGAAAAATAATTTTGTCTGATCCGTATTTTCAACTGTTTCAACAATATCTTTGGCAGTGTGGATCAAAAAATACGAATTATTCACAGGTGAAGAAATTAAATCAACTCTTACTTGAGTGGAATCTTTCAGTCAATCTTCAAACAGGGAGTTTGATGGGGGAAAAAGCGGTAATCATTCATTTGCAGATTCGTTATTTACGAGATTTTTATCCATGCAATGAGGCAGAAATTTATCAACAAGTGCAAGAATATCATCGTTTCAGCTCATCAAATTTCTTAGAAAAGGAACTCTTTCCTAATACTAAAAGACTAGAGACATTTATAAAAAAATTTGAATTGCTTGATCTGGTTGCCAGCTATTTTTTCTTAGATTATACGCGCTATCATTATCAAATTTGTTCCACATTTTATTTAGACCATCAACGCTATCAAACAAATCTGTATCAGGAAGTATCACAGGCACTAACGATAGTTGAACAAGTAGTAGATTGGGAGATTCAATTGACAAAAACGATTTTTAGAACAAAATTGTTTGAATTATTTTTAGGAATATATCAAGGACTGCCGCTGACTATCAGTTATTATCCGTTGAAAGAAATGAAAGTTGCTGAGATTTTTTGCCTGCTGAGCAAGAAAATGAAACAAAGACTTCCGATATTAAGAAATTGTCGGGTAGATGAATTAGCCGTGGTAATGCATACTATTTTTTCTGCTAGTCATTGGAGTGTCCTGGCGCTGAATCCAGAATTGAAATCTTCTTTATTGATCCAAGAGCGGTATCAAGCTTTTTTACCATTTAGCGAGGGAAAGTAAGGAGAAGATTTTTCTTAGAGAAAGGTTATGCTATAATAATAAAGACTAAGTTGAAAGTAGCCGTGACATTGCAGATTTTCTTTCAGCAAGTACGATGGCCCACAGATAAAGACCGGAGTGAGTTCTTTCATTTGAAAAACTAATTCCATTTAATAAAAAGCAGGAGGAGAGCAGAATGGGATTACGAAAATTAGATGTTCCGACATCTTCAATTACTGAGGTAAAGAAATCACCAATGGATGTTTTTGCTCAAGCTCGTAAAGCAGAGACTGGTGTTTATATCTTTAATCGTGAAAAGATCGCTGGTGTGATGCTGACTAAAGAACAATATGAAGCGCTAGTAGAAGAGCTGGATACATTACGTGACACATTGTATCAGCCTGTAGAACGCGAATTACCCGTTCCAGAAGAATTAGAAGAGCTGGCGACTGCCTTACGAACAACATTGGTAAAAGGATCGGTCATCACAGCACGCTATTTAGATGAACGCATGGTAGCGACCGGATTTATTACTAAGAAGACGGGATTTGGCGGCGTGACAGAGATGATGAAAGAATTGGAAGATACAGGAAAGATCATCTATCAATTACGTCGTCGTGAGCACAACAAAATCATCTATGCCGAGATCTTTGGCGAGTTGCAGGAATTCCAACGGGCCGCAGCTGATAAACTGATGATTCGTAAAGTAAATTTGATCGAGCGATAGACAGTGAGGACTGTCTATTTTTTATTTGATTTTTTGCTATTGAATGATACTGGCAAGTGATTGTTCGTGAACGGATGTTCGGTTATAATGGATGGAGAAAAAGTTTTCAAAGGAGACGAATTGGATGGCTGAGTTGATTTTTCCGTTAAAAAATGACACCTCACGAAAAATTATCCATATCGACATGGATGCTTTTTTTGCATCAGTGGAGGAGCGGGATGATCCTGAGTTGGCAAAACATCCGCTAGTGATCGCTCGTCATCCCTCGGATACTGGCGGTAAAGGTGTTGTGACAACAGCAAATTATAAAGCGCGAATCTATGGTATCCATTCGGCGATGAGTGCACAAAAGGCCTTTGAATTATGTCCGCAAGCAATTTTTAAGCCAGGCGATCACGAGAAATATCGAGCCGTCTCAAAACAAGTTCGCGAGATTTTTAGCCGCTATACAGAAATTATTGAACCAGTCTCGATTGATGAAGCCTATCTTGATGTGACTGAAAATAAAATAAACGCACGTTCAGCGATCAAAGTAGCTCGCTTGATCCAACAAGATATTTGGCAGGAATTACAATTAACTTGTTCTGCTGGTGTTAGCTATAATAAATTTCTAGCTAAGCTGGCTTCTGATTACCAAAAACCGCAAGGCATGACGGTGATTTCACCAGAGGAGGCAGTTGTATTTTTAAAACGATTGCCGATTGAAAAATTTCATGGTGTGGGGAAAAAGACGGTACCGAAAATGAATGAATTAGGTATTTTCACAGGGGCCGATCTCTATGGAAAAAGTGAGATGTTCTTAATTCAAGAGTTTGGTAAGATGGGCTATTCCTTATATCGAAAAGTCCGCGGGATTCATGATTCACCTGTCAGTGTCACTCGGGAACGAAAATCAGTTGGGAAAGAACATACTTATGGCCGTCCGTTATCAACTGAAGAGGAAGTATTGCGCCAGTTACGCCAATTAGCAGAAAAAGTCGAGACTGCTTTGAGGCGCGTACAACGCCATGGTAAAACAGTTGTCGTCAAGATTCGCTATGCAGATTATACTACCGTGACACGACGAGTGACGTTGCCTTATTACATAGAAAAAAAAGAAGAATTGTTTTCTCAAGCGAGTTTAATTTGGGAAGAAATCGGTGGAATTGAAAAAGGGATCCGATTAGTCGGGATTACTTTGACCAATCTAGATCCGATTGCATATGAAAACATTGTCTTACCTTTATGGGAAGAGCGTTCAAATTAGAGCGCTCTTTTTGATTTGTTCAAAGGCTTGTTCCGAGTCATGGAGTTTTTCCCAGATCACGACTTCACCTTGTGCTAATGATTTTTTGACGTCGATGATGCGTTGATTAGCACTGCCGCGAAATTGCAGCATCAAGTTTTTTTGTGTAAGCTCAAACCGGCCATCGACGAGAATATCAATCTTACGCAACATCTCTAATTTGTCATCGCTATCTAGTAATAACTCTTCGAAAGTATAACCGCTCCATGACCAGATATCTTTACTATCACCAAATTCACTACGAACTCGATCGATTACTTTCAAACAAACTTGAGTGTTTAAAAAAGGTTCACCACCTAAAAAAGTGATGCCTTGGACATAATCATGAGCAGTATCAGCGAGTAATTGATCTTCTAATTCTTGAGTAAATGGTTTGCCATAATGAAAATTTTGAGCCGCTGCATTGAAGCAGCCTTCACAGGCAAAAGGACATCCACTGACGTATAAACTATTGCGGACACCTTCGCCATCAACGAAGTTAAAGGGTTTGTAATCAGCGATGTATTGTTGACTGAGTTCGCTAGCCAGCCATTCTTTAGGTTTTGGATTCCGCATATTTTTCACCTTTCAAGTAAAACAGGGAGCGGCAAAGCGCGCCGTCCCCGTCTTTTTTAGTAGCACTTGCTGGGTTTGCAAGTACTGAAGTTATTTATAAAGTTTATTTCATGTGTTTGACACGAGAAGCAATCTCTTCATGACGGCCGTGGACCATCGGACGTGCTTGGGGGTTTCCTAAGTAACCACAAGTCCGTTTGACAACGTCGCAAGTTTTTGGATCATGATTGCCACATTGCGGACATTCAAAGCCGCGTTTGGTTGGTTTAAAATCACCTTCAAAGCCGCATTCATAGCAGTGATCGATTGGTGTATTTGTTCCTAAATAAGCAATCCGGTCGTAGCCATAATCCCAAACAGCTTCTAATGATTTAGGATTTTGTTGTAATACCGGGTATTCACAATAATGGATGAATCCACCAGAACAATACGTCGGGTAATCTTTTTCAAAATCCAATTTTTCAAATGGGGTCGGATTTTTCCGAACGTCGTAATGGAAACTATTTGTGTAATAATCTTTATCGGTAATATTTTCTACAAGGCCAAAACGTTCAGTGTCTAGACGGCAGAAACGATCAGTCAAACTTTCACTTGGTGTTGAGTAAACACTGAAATGATATCCGTATTCATCTCCCCAAGTATCAGCATGTTCTTTTAGATCTTTCATGATAGCTAGAGTAAATTCCTTTGCCTCAGGATTTGTTTCCCATTCGCCACCATAAAAGACACTAGCGACTTCATAAAGACCGATATAACCTAAAGAAACCGTTGCACGTTTATTTTTGAATAGTTCGTTAACAGAATCTGTCCGTTTCAAACGTTTGCCAAAGGCGCCATATTGATAAAGGATTGGTGCATTTGCTGGAGTGGCCTCTTTGCAGCGATCAATTCGAAAGACCAATGCATCTTTAACGATTTGTAGCCGTTCTTCTAATAAAGACCAGAATTTATCTTTGTTGCCATTAGATTCCATAGCAATTCGCGGCAAGTTCAAAGTTACAACGCCTAGATTCATCCGGCCGACATTTACTTCCTCGCCGTTTTCATCTTTCCATCCTTGTAAAAAGGAGCGGCAGCCCATCGGTACTTTGAAACTTCCAGTTAATTCAATCAATTTATCATAATTCAAGACATCTGGATACATCCGTTTCGTGGCGCACTCCAAAGCTAATTGTTTGATATCGTAATTTGGATCATTTGGCTCTAAGTTGGTTCCGCGACGTAATGAAAAAATCAATTTAGGGAAAATCGCTGTCCGTTTTTCGCTGCCTAATCCTTCGATTCGGATTTGTAAAATAGCTTTTTGGATCTCTCGTTCAAACCAGTCAGTCCCAAGACCAAAACCTAAAGAAGTGAATGGGGTTTGACCATTTGAAGTGAATAAAGTATTGATTTCGTACTCTAAGCTTTGCATCGCATCATAAATATCTTTGCGTGTTTTTTGTTTTGCAAAGGCTTTTTGTTTTTCAGGAGTATCGATCCATTCTTCTGCATCTTTTAAATGTTTTTGGTAATTCAAGCGTGCAAAAGGAGCTAATAATTCATCGGTTCGGTCAGATGAACAACCGCCGTATTGACTAGAAGCGACATTGGCGATGATTTGAGAAATTTGTGCAGTGGCTGTTTGAATCGATTTAGGGCTTTCGACTTCGGCGTTGCCGATCTTAAATCCATTGTTCAACATGCCTTTAAAGTCAATCAAGCAACAGTTGGTCATGGGTGTGTACGGATGGTAATCTAAATCGTGATAATGGATGTCCCCTTTTTGATGCGCGTTAGCAACATGAGCCGGCAACATTTTCAATCCAATCGATTTGCCGACGATTCCGGCAGTCAAATCTCGTTGTGTATTGAAAACATCGCTGTCTTTATTTGCATTTTCATTAACAACCGTTTGATCTTTGTTGATCAATTTACCGATTGTGAAATTAATATCTGTAGCTTTGCTCCGTTGGAAATCGCGACGTGTCCGATAATTGATGTATTCTTCGGCTAAAGCATATTCGTTGTGTTCTAATAAGGTATGTTCCACAATATTTTGGATTTCATAAATCTTGACATCATTTGTAAAACGCTCTGAGATTTCGGCATCTACTCGTTCAACGATCGATTGAATCCGTTCATGAGCTAATGGATCAACCGATCCCTTGATTTTAGTCTCTGCTTTGATCAAGGCGTCATAGATTTTTTGATCATCAAATGAGGCATGTCGACCATCGCGTTTGATGACCTTGATATTTTTTAGTGACGGTTGATACTTACTGATTAATGAATCTTTAGTGTGGATTTCCATCATTACAAACAACTCCGTTTCCTTTAAAGTTCACTATCAATCATATAGTATTTCTGATATCGTTGCAACGATATATAGTATTATTTTTTTATATAAAAAGAAAAACACACCATATATAGTGTGTTTGTTTTATAAGAAATCAAAAGAAGCTGATAAGGTCAAGTTTCTATCCAAGATAAAATAACTAAAAAAGAATTTTGACAAAAAGTGAAAAAATTGTAAGTTTATCAAAGGACGTTTCACAGAAGAAACCGACCTTTATATGATACCATAAAAGAAAAAATTTAGATGATAAAAATTGATTTGTTATTCTTTTATAATTTACTAATCAAAACTGAGTGTTCAAAGTTAGGAGGAGACCGTAAAAAAAATGATCGATGTACAACATCTTAGTAAGAGTTTTGGCACTCGTAGCAATAAAGTCACAGTTTTAAATGATTTGAATTTTTCCGTCGAAAAAGGGGAATTCGTCGGCATTATGGGACCAAGTGGTGCAGGAAAAACAACGTTGATGAATATCCTGTCGATAATTTTATTGCCGACGATGGGATCTGTTAAAATTGCAGGAGCTGATATCACTCAGATGCGGGAGCATCGCTTAACCGATTTTCGGCGGGAAAAATTAGGTTTTATTTTCCAAGATTTTAATTTGATTGATAGTTTGACAGTAAAAGACAATATCATCTTACCATTAACTGTAAGTAAACTTTCTTATGATGAAATGGAAGAACGAGTCCTTCGTCTAACGAAAATTTTAAAAATCGAACATATCTTGGCTCGTTACCCAGAAGAGATTTCCATTGGACAACAACAGCGTACTGCTGCTGCGCGGGCATTGATTAGTCAGCCGTTGGTTCTTTTTGCAGATGAGCCCACAGGATCACTAGATTCAAAGGCGGCTACAGAATTTTTAAACTACTTGGATGAAGTAAATCTTCATGAGGAAATGACGATCTTAATGGTGACTCATGATCCTTATACGGCTAGTTATTGCAATCGAGTGTTGTTTATCAAAGATGGCCGATTTTTTTCCGAAGTCGTTCGTCGTTCTTCTCGCAAGGAATTTTTTGAAAAAGTGATCGATATGCAAGCAACTATCGGTGGAGGTGGAAAGGCCAATGCTGATTAGGATTATCTGGCGAGGATTCAAAAAACAATTAACCAATTATTTGGTTTTTTTCTTCAGTTTGATTTTTGCGGTGATGGTCTATTACTCTTTTACGGCGATGACTTACGAACAGCCGCTGATCCGCAGTGCTGGTAAGAATACTCAACTTGTAGGGATGCTGGGATTTGGTAGTTTTGCGGTAGTTTTGATTTTATTATTCTTTATGGCTAATACCAATCGATTTTTTATCGAAAATCGCCGTAAAGACATCAGCATCTTCCATTTATATGGATTGAATTATTATCAAATCTGTCTTTGGTTTATTTCAGAGATTTTTTTAATCGGGATCTTCTCTTTTGGGATTGGGATCGGATTGGGTGTATTGTTATCCAAACTTTTTAGTATGATCTTAGTCAAAGCGATGGGACTGGCATTACAAGTCCATTTCTTTTTTTCCCCCGATGCGATCCTCACGACTGGTATCGTCGTTCTTTTTATTCTTGGTGTCGTCTCTTTTCAAATTTTGTGGTTAGTATCAGGATATAAATTTTCTCATCTAAAAAAACAACGACTTCGTAAGGTTCAAGCAATGAAGATCTCGATTTGGCAAAAAATGTTAGGATTCCTTGGTGGCTTGTTTTTACTCAGCGGTTGGACGATGGCTGTAACGTACGTTGTTTTTAACCGTAAATTGAGCGATTCCTTCGGCTTACTGCAAGGAAATCTATTGGTAATGGGGATCATCTTATTTTTATGTATAGTAGGAAGTTATCTCTTTTTTGCGTTTACACTGCGTTGGTACAATTCCTATCGTCCAAAACGATTAAATAAAAATCTTGGCATGTTATCAAGAAGCGAATGGCAATTGCGGTTGTTCAGTGAATGGCGCTTTTTTGGCTCAATTACTGTCGCTTTAGGTCTAGCTTTAGCCTTCCTGGGAGGAATGACCGCCCTTGTCTCACTAGAGATGCGGTCAGTTGACGAAAGTGCGCCAGCTTCATTGATGATCACACAAGAAAGTTACGAAAAGTTTGCACCGAAATTGCAAGAAGCGCTTCCTTATCAGCGGCAAACGCTGCATTTTAAAGCAATACCTGCTAAACAAAATGTTAAAATCTGGGGAGAAGGTGTGAATGACAGACCAGAAGTTATGGATATGGTGGCTATTTCAGATTATCGAGCATTTCAAAAAACAAATTCTACTTTGCCTGATATTCAGTTAAATGCTGAGAATTCGACCGTTATTTTGAGTTCTTATCAGCGTTATTTGAATGACTATACTCGTTATAGCGAAACTATCAATTTAAAAGAACAAAAGTTGACTGTTCAGGCTATTTTTCCTAACTACTTTGGGGATCCGAATTTACGTTATGGCACCGGGTTGATCGTAGTTTCAGATAAACTATTTAACGAAACAACTGGCTTATCTTATGCGACTGAAGTGATTGATGTAGAAGATCACTATGAAAATAAATTGAATCAATTGATTCGTGAAAATCTAAAAGGCGAGTGGGATAATCCGATCCATTATGAGCTAGCTTGGAAAAATCAGCAGATCATCGGAGAAATCGTTGAAGGAAAAACAACTAAAAAGACAGAAACAACTGTTTATCGTACAGAATATACATCTTATCAAGAAACGTATCGAAACACGCGAAGTAGTGTAGGGTTAGTTTTATTTGTAGTGACATTTGTCACGACGACATTTATTATTACAACAGCTAGCATGGTGACTTTGCGTCAGCTTTCAGAGTTTAAACAAAAGAAAAAACAATATCATTTATTGCGGCAGATGGGAATACCGAACCAAACAATCTATCAAGAGATCCGCCGCGAAAATCGTGTCGTATTTTTCATACCGGCAATGTTGGCACTGATCCACAGTATGTTGGCACTTTCGGTGATTGCTCACGTAGCAAGAAATGCAAATTATGGATTTGTTTATCTTTTCTGCGGTTTGATGCTAGTCGTATATGCATTTTTTTACTGGGCAGCTTGTGCTTATCAGAAAAAAATGCTTTAAAAAAAGACTCGTTGTTTTTGATACCAATGACACAAAAAATAAGCGTATCTTAATAAGAACGCTTATTTTTTTTGAATAAATTTTTTCCAGTCAAAGCAAAGAAACAAAACTTTGTTTAAATTATTTAGAGGCTGTACAGCAAGATAAAAACAAAAAAATTTAAGCAAAGTCCTTGACCTTTCTACTACATAGTAATATTATATACCAGAACCTAGTAATAGCGAGTACCGGGAATACGGACTGAAACAAAGTATTTGATGTATGTTCACTACTTAGTATAACTATATACGAGATGTAATCAAATTGGCTAAAAGAAGGGAAATGTTGATGAAAGGATTAACAGAATTACTCAAAGGTGTATTAGAAGGGATTGTTCTTCAAAAAATCGCTAAAGGAGAGACTTATGGATATGAGATCACCAATTATTTAGTAGATCTTGGTTTTGAAGACATCGTTGAAGGAACGGTTTATACCGTTTTGCTTCGACTGGAGAAAAAAGGATTATTGATTGTTGAAAAACGGAAGTCTGAATTAGGACCCCCACGTAAATTCTATACGTTGAATGCAGCTGGTCACGCCTACTTAAAAGAATTTTGGGAAAAATGGAATTTTTTAGAAGAACGACTGCGGGAATTAAAAGGAGAGAACTAAGATGAAATGGTATAAAAAAATGCGCAATGAGAAAAAAAGATACAAAGATTATTTAAAAGCAAAAGAGGAATTACCTAAAGAGTACGGGCAAGCCTTGACAGCATTGGATCATTATATGATGAATTTTGTCGGCAGCGGAGATTTCATGGGGATTTTTGAAGATCTATTGCAATTATTTGCAGATGGCGCTGCTGAAGGACGATCAATCAGTGAATTAGTAGGAAATGATCCAGTGAAATTTGCAGATGAAATCATGGCAGAATATCCTGAAGTTCTTTGGTACAGCAAAACACGCAAAAAATTAAAAAATGAATTTGAAAGGATCGAAGATAAATGAACATACTCTCATCACAACCTATTATTACAATCAAGCATGCAAAAAAACAATTCGATCAAGTCAGTGTCTTAAAAGATATTTCTATGTCGGTACAAAAAGGTGAAATCTATACGTTATTAGGAGAAAACGGGGCTGGGAAAACCACTCTAATCAAAATGATGACTACCTTGCTCCAACAAGACAGTGGTGAAATCCTCATCGCTGGATTGTCAGTGAAGGATCAGCCAGACAAAGTTCGAGAATTGATTAGTCTAAATGCCCAAGAAACAACTGTGGATATGTTTTTTAGCGGCTATGAAAACTTGCAGCTAATCGCACGTCTACGAGGAGTAAAAGATGTTAAAGCTGAGATCGAACAATTGACTCAACGACTGGGATTAAAAGAATTTATCGACCGACGAGTTGCAGAATATTCAGGAGGCATGCGGCGCCGACTAGATATTGCCATGTCACTTGTCGGTGATCCGGAGATCGTCTTTTTAGATGAACCAACGACAGGCGTCGACCCTAAAAATCGCTTAGAGATTTGGCGGATTATTCGGGAAATCCGTGATTCTGGAAAAACTATTTTTTTGACGACTCAATACCTAGATGAAGCAGATCGTCTATCAGATCATATTTCTTTCTTACATCAAGGAGAGATCGTCTTGACCGGCACCCCTGCTGAACTGAAAAAAAATACGAGTAAAGAAATTAAGATTACACTTGAAACAGCTCAACAAGAACAAGGAAAAGCATTGTTGGAAGAAGCTGGAATTCAGTTTACAGACGAGGAAGGGCTAATCATCTCAGAAGCCGATCAACAACAAGCACTTGAATTATTTGTTGCTCATGAATTGACGATCTTAGCACTCAAAGCAGAAGAAATCAGTTTAGAAACAACATTCTTAATGATCACAAAGGAGCAAAACAAATGAAAACTTTTACCCAATTATTCGCGTTAACCAAGCGGATTTTAAAACAAAATTTGACAAACACAGATACATTGATCACTGTTTTTGGAACACCGATTTTTATGTTATTGTTTTTTGTCTATGTTTTTGGCGGCAGTATCAGTTTAAACGGTACTCAGACCAATACTTCGGATTACTTGAACTATGCATTGCCAGGCTTTATGTTGATTACGATGACGATGGGTTCGGCTTATACGTCGCTGCGTATCAACATGGACAAAACAAGTGGTTTCTTGGATCGATTGCATACACTGCCCATCAAACGGTGGATTGTTTTAGGATCGCATATCGTGGCTTCGGTTGTGTTTATGCTGCTATCTGAATTGACGACATTTGTCATTGGACTGATCATGGGTTTTCGTCCAGAACTTTCGATTGGCAGTTTCTTCCTCTTTTTACTGCTTTCGGTTCTGTTTGCTTTTGCTATGACAATGATTTCTATCCCATTTTCGATTTCAGCTAAAAGTTGGGAAAGTGCCGGCAGTTTCTCTTATTTACTAATCATGCTGCTGTTTGTCAGCTCAGCATTTGTTCCGACAGATGGAATGGCAAAACCGATTGAGATCTTTGCTGATCATCAACCAATGACACCAATCGTGGAAGCCGCACGTGCATTATTGATGGACATCGGAGTAAACAACGGGAATCTATTGCAAGCCTTTGGCTGGTTGATGGCACTAGTTGTGATTTTTGCTATCTTGTCTTATCGGAAATATCAAAAAGTATTTTAATAAAAAAATCAGAACGATCACTATTTGACAAATGTTATGAGGATCATCAATTGATCTTATCGTTTGGTCTCGTAGTGGTTTTTCTGATTCTTTTTTTATTATAAAAAATTCTTTTTACTACAATCAATCGTTTGCAAAGTGGCCCTACTTCGTTACAATAAAGAAAAACTGCGGGAGAAAAAATATGATCAAACTATTATTGGTAGATGACAGCGAATTGATCACTGGGGGATTGGCTGTTTTATTAGGTGTCGAAACAGATCTTACCATCGTTGACTGTGTAGATCGTGGAGAACGGGCAGTAGAACTTTGCCAACACCAACCAATCGACGTTGTTTTAATGGATGTCCGCATGCCAGGAATGAGTGGTGTTGAGGCAACCAAGATCATCACTGAGACGACGAACGCCAAAGTAATCATTTTGACGACATTTGATGAAGATAAGTATATTATCGAAGGTATCAAAAATGGTGCGGTTGGGTATTTATTGAAAAATACTGAACCTCAACAATTGGTCCAAGCAATCAGAAGTGTGATGAAAGGTCAAAGTATCCTTTCCCAAGATGTATTGGAAAAAGCCAAGCAAGGATTCCATCCAGCACAAAAGACGGCAGATTTATCTAGTTTAACGCCAAGAGAGATTGAAATTACACGACTAGTCGCAGCCGGGTTGAGTAACAAACAAATCGCTAATCGATTGTATTTGACTGAAGGAACGATTAATAATAGCTTATCGACGATTCTTCACAAGTTGGCACTGGAGCATCGTACCCAAGTAGCTATTTATTATTTGACTGGTAAAGCGGGAGATCATGATGCAACGTTTTAATTTATTTTTCAGTGTGTTGACTGTTGGAAGTGTGCTGACGCTGCTTTTTGTACAGCAGTCACCTGTTTTGACGACTGCTATCATTGTGCTTTTACTATGGTTGAGTTTATTGTTATTGAGTGCTAGTTTCAAAAAATATCGATTTATTTTTCTATTGCTTCAATTGGGGATTGTTTTAATTGTCTCCTTTTTTCAACCATGGTCCTTTTATCTCTTACCAGGAACGATTATGAATTTCCTAATTCTGAAAAAAAATCAGCGGCTGATACTATTTGCAGGAAGTGCCTTGCTCTTGTTTTATGGGATTCATTTGCCAAATTCAGCTATGCAGATTAGCGGGTTCCTTTGGGCACTTTTTGTTTTTTATGTATCAGTAACAATTGCGGAATTGTCACAAGAAAAAAGAGGGCTCAATGATTCTTCTGACATGCTGCGAGTAGAGCGCAACCGATTGGCGAGTTTATTTGAACAAAGTATCATGAATAGTGAGGCTAGAGAAAAAGAAGCAATCTTATCGGAACGTCAGCGATTGGTTCACGAGATTCATGATGAACTGGGGCATAAATTATCTGGTGGATTGATTCAGATGGAAGCAGCCAGAGCTGTCTATCAAAAAGATGAAAAACAAGCAGAAAAATTATTGGATCAGGCGATTGTCACGACGCGAGAAGGTATTGACGACATACGAAAAATTCTGCATGCCGAAGCGCCTGAGCAAGAAACATTAAACTTGAATCGACTCAAGACAGAACTGCAACGCTTTACTGAACGCTATCAACTCAAAACATCGTTTCATTATTTTGGCAAAGTTGATCAGCTGAGCAGTTTTCAATGGCAAGTTTTGTTAGGAAATCTAAAAGAAAGCCTGACAAATACATTGAAGTATGCCGAAGCCACCGAGGTAGCAGTTCGGTTACATGTCTTTAAAGGGTTTTTGCGTTTTGAAATCAGCAACAACGGCAAAACGACTAAAAGTTATAAAAAAGGTTTGGGAATTTTAGGGATGGAAGAGCGAACCGCAATGCTTTCTGGACAATTAGTAATCGATACAACTAATGGCTTCACAGTAACGACGATTTTGCCAATAGTAATACGATGACTGTTACTAACATGAGAAATCTCATGGATAAATGATGAGAAACTACACTGGTGTGGTTTCTTTTTTTTGCGTATGCTTAGTGTAAGAAAAGTTGGAGGGGACAACTATGGAACATATCGTGGAGCTTACACAAGTAACCAAAAAATTTGGTACACATATTGCTGTCGACAATGTCAGTTTTACAGTGACAAAAGGAACAATTTTAGGTTTGTTGGGCCCAAATGGTGCAGGCAAATCGACAACGATCAATATGATCACTGGATTGTTGCGAAAAACATCTGGAGAGATCAAGCTTTTTGATAAAGCTGTTTCCGAAAAAAATCGTGAATTACGAAAAAAAGTGGGCGTTGTGCCGCAAGAATTGGCTCTTTACTATGATCTGAGTGCCGAGGAAAATGTTCGTTATTTTGGCGGCCTTTATGGATTGCGCGGACAAAATTTAAAAGAAGCCACCGAACAAGCGCTGCGTGTTGTTGGATTGTGGGAACATCGAAAAGCCAAACCGGCGACTTTTTCTGGCGGGATGCAACGACGATTGAACATCGCAATGGCAATCGTTCATGGTCCGGAATTAGTCATTATGGATGAGCCGACGGTAGGGATCGATCCTCAGTCACGAAACTATATCATGGAAACGATTGAAAAAATGCGTCAAGAAGGCAAGTCTCTGATCTACACAAGTCATTATATGGAAGAAGTTGAACGTTTAGCCGATACGATTGTTATTATCGATCATGGCAAAGTCATTGCCGAAGGGACTGAGGCGGAGCTAGTCAATCTTGTGACGGATCAAAAAAATATTTGGATCACTGTTGCCAATCCAGAAGCCGTTGTTTTAGCTGAATTGGAGCAGCAAGCAGGGGTAGTGCAAGTTAGTTTGCAAGATCAGCAGTTGGTCGTTACCGTGTCTGTCGAAAGCAACGCGCTGAATCATTTACTGATGCAGTTAATCAAACAAGGTGTCGAAGTTGATAGTGTTGAACAACAACGGATCGATCTGGAAACAGTCTTTTTGAATTTGACTGGTCGCAAATTAAGGGATAAGTAGGTGAGACGATGAATCGAACAATTATTATTCGCGCATTTGTTCAGCAGATCCGTGACAAATCTACTTATATTTATTTTTTACTCTTTCCATTGGCACTGATGTTAGTCTTAGGTTCGATATTACAAGGGGCATTTGGGACCTCTGAAATTGAAAACAAGATCGATCCGATTCAAATCCGCTATGTTGCCACAGATCAGAAAAAAGGTGCGCAATTTGAAGCAATCTTACAAGAAGTCTCAACACCTAAGCTAGTTTTTAAAGCCAGTTCGGATGAAAAACAGGCAATCAACGCGCTGAAAGAGAAACAAGCAGATGTGTATCTATCAATTGGAAAAAACATTGATGTTGAAATGAATGAACTGTCAGATATCCAATTTACGTTATTGAAAAGCTATCTAGTCGAACTATTCCAAACTATGCACCGTTTAGAAGGGGCTCAGCGATTCGGTCAAGCACCGGAAGAGATTTCTGACGTGTCTGAAAAATTGGATAAAGCACTCGTTGTTGATCAAACCAATTTGAAAAAACCGGCAACATCTTATCAATATTATTCTGTTGCGATGATTGCATTATTTATCTTGTATATGGCAGAAAATGGCTTAGAAATGTTTGGTAAAAGCCGTCGTCACAAAACGCTTCAACGAGAAGCAATCAGTCCAGTAAGTCGTCAAACGATCATCAATTCTACCTTTTTAGGTCATGTGTTATTAGGGCTTTGTGCAGTCTTTGTCTTGATGGTGATTACTCAAACAGTCTTTGATGTACCGTGGCAGCAACAATTTGGCTTTTCTTTTCTCAATTTGTCTTCGCTGATGATCTTATTTTTAGCGTTAGGGGCATTTTTAGAAACAATCGGCAAAGAAGTGGGTATGGGAATCACCCAAATCATCATTCAAATAGCTGCTTTTTTAGGTGGTGGGTATTTTCCTGTCAGCGAAGAAATGATGAATTTTTCACCAATGGGCTGGGTGATGGGGCCAATCCGAGAAGCGTTATGGACCAATAATGCATTACAATGGCGGGGAATCATTTTGAATCTACTCTTTGCCGTTTTGATGTTTCTTAGCATGTCGATTGTACTAAATCGTAGGGAGGAATTCTAAATGAAAGATATTTTGTGGATCATTCGTGAACGATTCATTATTTGGAAAAATCATCCCTTGCAAGTTTTATTTTTACTCGGTGTTCCTCTACTGAGTATCGTGATGTATTTGTTTATTTATAACTCTTCTGGTACAGGCTCGGCCAATTCTTTGACGGTCGGAATCGTTGATCAAGACCAGTCGTCATACAGTCAATATTTTATCGATACATTTGATAAACGAATCCAGGTAAAAGAGCTTAAAAATCAAGAACAGGCGGATAAAGCATTAGCCGATCAGCAAGTCACAGCGACGTTATTCTTACCAAAAGATTTTTCAGAGAAAATCCGCCAAGGTGACTTAGCTCCAGTGAGATTTCGTTCTTTTCAAGCAGGCGAAGCAATCGATTCTCTGAAAGAAACAACCAAAACTGTCTACCATGAGGTCCAGACGATTGCTGAGTTTGCCGCAGCCAGCGATGAAGAGACTGCTTTTGACTTTGCTGCAGAAAATACACCGATTCGTTTTCGTTCCTTTGCCAAAGACAGCGTCAGCAAGGAAATGACACTACAAATTTTAGGTTTCATGTTGATGATATTGCTTTATCAATCCGGAAATTTTGGGGCTAATTCTATTCAAAATGAACGACGAAACAAAATCTATCATCGATTGATGACGACACCTGTATCCAAAACTGCTTATTTTATTGGAACAGCTGTGTTTGCTTTTTTAGCGATGATATTTGAAGTCGTATTTACTGTCAGTTTGATGACCCTAGCTTTTCGCATCGATATCGGATTAGCCGCAATTCAGCTCATCGGTATGTTAGCAGCCTTCGGATTAGTAGCTGTCGCTTGGTCAATCGCAATTGGTATCAATTCACCTAGTCAATCTTTTGCTTCTGGCGTACAAAGTATTCTTTTTACGATTACGAGTTTGATCTCTGGAGCATTGATTCCTAATGAAATCATGCCGGATTTCATGCAACAAATCGCACGAATCACCCCCCAATATTGGGTTTTAGATGGAATCAAACAACTACAAAATCAAAACAACGCCAATATATGGCTTAACTTAGTCGTTTTGACTGCATTTTTATTGTTATTCTTCAGTATTTCCACCTATGGCTTCATGAAAAAGAAAAATTTGGAAGTCTTTGATTAAAAACAATAAAAATCGTTAATAAGAAAAACATCTTGCGATAATTGATATCGCGAGGTGTTTTTTTGCTTTAAAAGTTCGGCCAGCGATTCTTTTACAGGGAGTAACTTACTACGCAGAATTTTTTGACAATGGTATACTGAGCTTATGAAAAAGATTGCTATTTCGCTTTTTATGAATAGGAATCTGCAACAAGTAAGATTAGTCAAAGTAAAACAGGAGGAGTAAGTGTGGAAAAAAAAGAAGAACAGCTATTGATTGATTTGACTTCAGCACGAGGAATCGCCGGCAATGAAGAAGAAGTCAGAGAGGTATTTAAAAATTATGCAAAGGAATTTGCTGACGATATTTTTTTTGATGGCTTAGGTAGTGTGATCGCTAAGCAGGGCAGCGGTGGCCCAAAAATTTTTATTTCTGGTCATTTGGATGAGGTTGGTTTCATGGTCACAAAGATCACAGAAAAAGGATTTTTAGAATTTCAAACGATTGGTGGCTGGTGGAATCAAGTGATGCTGGCACAACAAGTAGAAATCAAAACGCGTAAAGGCAAACTGATTCATGGAGTGATTGGATCAAAACCGCCCCATGTATTGACCCCTGAAGCCCGCAAAAAACCATTTGAGATCAAAGAAATGTTCATCGATATTGGTGCAACTAGTGCTGAGGAAGCCAAAAACTGGGGCATTCGACCAGGTGATATGGTAACCCCGTACATCAAATATCAACGGATGAATGACTCAAAATTTTTACTAGCAAAAGCTTGGGATAATCGTATTGGTACTGCTGTAGCTTTACGAGTTTTGGAAAATCTAGCTAAGCGTGAACATCACAATGTACTGTTTGCTGGCAGTGATGTACAAGAAGAAGTCGGGTTGCGCGGTGCACGAACGAGTTCTCACATCGTCAATCCAGACGTCGCATTTGCGTTAGACACAGGAACTGCAGGCGACACTCCAGGAATGACGCCTAAAGAAGCAGATTCGATTTTAGGAAAGGGTCCGCAAATTTTGATTTATGACGCATCGATGGTGCCGTATAAAAAACTATTAGATTTTGTTATTGATGTTGCAGAAGAATTAGAGATTCCCTTCCAATATACAGTAATCGCCGGTGGTGGGACAGATGCTGGTCAAATGCATTTGACGCGTGATGGAGTTCCTTCATTAGCTATCACAGTTCCTGTTCGTTATTTGCATTCACATACATCAATCATCCATGAGGAAGATTATTTCAATACAGTTAAATTAGTCACAGAGGTCGTAGCACGTTTGGACTATGATACAGTTGGTGAAATCAAGAATTATTAAAAATCGTAAGAGAATAATTTCTTACAAATAAGGAGTGAACATATGCGTCTTAGTGACTATCGTCAATTAGCCAAAAAACGTTTAAATAATCAATGGGGAATCAACGTAGGATTGATCGTGATCATCGGATTATTGACAGGAGCAATCGGCGGCGTCTCATCCGTTTCTAGTAATGAGAATATTCAGTTGGGAATAACGTTTCTATTGAATATTTTTGTCTTGTTTGCATTTAGCTTTGCTCTTTACTATATCAGTTTATATGTTGTACGCGGAGGCAGAGCCCAGCTGGGACAAATCTTTGTTGTTTTTCAAAAAGGTTATTACGTGCCATTAATGCTGATTAATATTCTCGCACAAGTTGTCCAATACGTCTTAGCAGCGCTCTTTTTCTTGCCGTTGTTGCTACCAAGCAGGAAGCAGTGTTTACTTGTCTCTTGTTTCTTCAGGTGGTGTGACAAATGTAGAGAATATGGGGACGTTGTTTAACATCGGCCTGTTCACACTGTATTTTATTTTATTGCTCGTCTTTTTACTAGTGACGGCCATCATCAGCATTCTTTTTCGATTTGCTGTCTGGGTGAAATTTGATTACCCCGAATTAAGTGTAGGTCAATGTATCAAACGGGCATGGTTTTTGCTAAGTGATCGTTGGGGAAAATATATTCTATTACAATTGTCTTTTATTGGCTGGTATATTTTAGGAATCGTTGCATTACTCGTCGGCTTGCTTTTTGTTGCTGTCTACGTAAATACAGCAAGTGCAGCTTTTTATGATCAAGCCTTGAAAGAAAAAATGGATCAGGAGGGATCAGTATGAAATTAACCGTTCTTGGTTGTTTGGGTGCTTATCCGTATAAAGGTCAAGGAACTACTAGTTATTTGTTACAATCAGAAGGATTCAATCTTTTATTAGATGCCGGCAGTTCAACACTGGTGGAGTTAGAAAAAGAAATAGACCCATTAGATTTGGATGCGGTGATTTTGACGCATTATCATCATGATCACATCGCAGATCTTGGTGTCTTGCAATATTATTGGCAGCTTTATCCAACTAAAACGCCTAAGCCTATCTTGCCAATCTATGGTCATACCGAAGATTCGTTCCATTTTGAGGATTTAACACTAGCAGGCGTCACTGAAGGACATGCTTATTTTGAAGCGGAAGAATTAAAACTTGGGCCATTTCTAGTGACATTTATGAAGACTATTCATCCGGTCCCTTGTTATGCGATGCGTTTTGTTGAAGAAAAAACGGGAGCTGTTTTTGTTTTTACTGGTGATTCGGGTTATTTGGAGTCATTCAATGAGTTTGCTAAAGAAGCGGATTTGTTTTTAGCAGATACCTATTTATTTGACGGTAATGAACGGCATAAAGCCCATTTTACAGCAGGAGAGGCAGGAACTTTTGCTAAAGAGGCAGCAGTCAATAAGTTAGTATTGACACATCTGCCGCAGCATGGCGACTTAGAGAAATTACGTCAACAAGCGTTAGCTACAAGTGGAGGAATTCCCGTTGAATTAGCCCAACCACACAAAATTTTTGAAATTTAGAAAAATAAGAGATAAAATAATAAAGAGTATTTTATTAGAAAACGAGGAGCTGACACGATGTTATATGTACCAAATGATAAAGAACGCGACCCACGAGTGAATCTAGCCATCGAGACCTATCTATTGCAAAACATGCCTTTAGATGAGCCGATTTTACTTTTTTATATTAATCAACCATCTATTATCATCGGCCGTAACCAAAATACGATCGAAGAAATCAATAAAGAATATGTAGACGAAAATGGTATCCACGTTGTTCGACGTCTAAGCGGCGGCGGTGCGGTTTATCACGATCTTGGGAATTTAAACTTTAGTTTCATCATGCCTGATGACGGTAATTCTTTTAGAGATTTTAAAAAATTAACGGAACCAATTGTTGAAGCGCTTCATAAATTGGGAATCGAAGGAGCACAATTAAAGGGCCGGAATGATTTAGTGATTGATGATAAGAAATTCTCCGGTAATGCGATGTACTCAACGAATGGTCGGATGTTTGCCCATGGGACACTGATGTTTGATAGTGACATCGATGAAGTCGTTAATGCCTTAAAAGTGAAAAAAGACAAAATTGAATCAAAAGGAATCAAATCAATCCGTTCGCGAGTAACGAATATCAAAGATTTCTTACCTGCGGATAAACAAGACATGACAACTGAAGAATTCCGTCAAGCGATTTTATTGCAGATTTTTGGTGTGGATAGTGTCGAACAGATCAAGACCCATGAATTGAACGAAGCAGATTGGAAAGCCATCAATCAAATTTCTGATGAATATTATAAAAATTGGGACTGGAATTATGGACGTTCACCAGAATTCAATCTAGAGCGTCAAAAACGTTTTTCAATCGGTTCGATTGAAGTACGGCTTGCTGTGGTCAATGGCGTGATTGAAAAAGCCAAAGTTTTCGGTGACTTTTTCGGCCTAGGCGAAATCAAAGATGTTGAAAATCAATTGATTGGTACTCGTTATGAGAAAAAAGCTTTAGCAGATAGTATTGATCAAATCGATTTAACTCATTACTTTGGAAATATTACAAAAGAAGAATTTTTAGAATTAATCTATTAAAAAAAGGCTGCGATAACTATCGCAGCCTTTAAGCGTTACTAAAAAATTATAGATCTAAAATAATCTTAAAATATTGTTGCTTCTCTTTTTCTTGCCACTGCCATTGCCCATTAGAACGTTTGACGGCTTGTTCCAATTCTTGATATGGCTCGATCATAGTAGACGTGGCGGCAAATTGGTCGAAAGAGTGGCGCGCCAAAGTGCTAGTTTTGCTTTCAATCACTAATTGGTCCTGTTTTTGTTGGATCGAAATATCGATGGTGCCGAAGATCGGATCTGTCAGAAACTTTTCAAATAATTGAATCAAAAAGGTGAGTTTTTCATCATCTAACTTCTTCGTTTCTGGACTAGTTAAAAACTGGCAAGAAAAGAATTTTGCTTGTTTACGAATTTTTTTTTGATAATAATTCTCCATTTGATACAAGAAATGGGTCAAAGAAGGCGTTTGATCTACTTCATCCGCCTCTTTTTCTGCCATTAAATTGAAGGTTTCTAATAAATTTTTTTGTTTTTCTCTCATTATCAATCCTTGTTCAAGCTGCTTTTGTTGCTGGACTCGCTGATAATAACTAACACTTATTTCTTCTGTTATGTGGTAGCCGGAAATCAAGATCATTAGTCCGCTGAATAAGATCAACGGCCAATCCGTAGTCAAATTAGCTGATCCGGCAAAAAGTTGAATATAGAAGAAACAGTGGACGAATGCGGCCATAATAATTGCCGGCGAACAAATCGTATAAAAGCGATTATCGTTGGCAGATTCGGCTAAAGCAATCGCTGAAGTAAATAAAGTCATAAAGACGTTAAAACCACTAAAAATCTGCATCGCAACAGGTAAAGATAATTTACCGACTGCTAGAGAAACTAAGCCAAAAATAAGCAATAAAATCTGCAATCCAACGCCATAAAGGTAATACTGGCGATGTTTATTTGTCCGCAACCAATAATAACTAGTCAAAAAAACCGGAATAAGAATGGATGTCAGATTATAGAGCGTTGATAAAATGATTGGATCAAACAAGGCACTGGCAGGAACATTCAAAGCAAGCGATTGCAAACCGATAAGAAAAATAAAACCAATCAAAAGCAGCGACGAAAGGAGCTGTTTTTTTGATTGCGCTGGTTTCAAACAAATGACTGCAAACATCAGTGCAATTAACGTTAGGCACAGGCTGAAAAGTAAAAACTGAGGTAAGGCATGTAGAATAAAAAAGCGATTGACAGCAGCTGCTTCTCCAATAAAAATTTGTGCAGGAATGCCAGAATAATAATCATAAGGTGTTTTCGTAACGACTCGCAGTTTTTGTTGGCGATAATTATCTGGCAGATGAATCGTTGTTTGTAATAATCCAGGTCTGCTCTGTTTATTTGTAGCATCATAGCTGTAAATAAGTTTTTCCCCGATATAGACGAATACCCATTGATGATTGGCTCGTAAGACGACTTGCGGATTTTTTAGTGTCATATCTAAAGGCTGTTGCATGATCAAAGCAGTATTAGGCGGGATATTTTTTAGCCGTTGATCTGTTTGCCCCACGATGTAATGATCAGAATGACCCTTGACGATAAAGGTCCAATGTTTATCCAATTCTACGACACTTGTTTTTTTTATTTCTTCTATCACTTTAAAACCAATGGTTAAAATAAATATTAAAATAACTGATATTATAAAAAGGAATCTCGTTTTATTAGACAATCGAAAAGTATTTTTGTGGAATAAAAATTTGATGACAAAGGCGCCTCCTTTTATTAAAAAAATAAAATAAATTATCTATAAACTATAATGATAGTAACATATTGCGCTTTCTAGTCAAATCAAATGCAGATTTTGTTCAATGATTCGTTAAAAAATAGAAAAATTTGAGTAATATGATATGATGGATATAAAGAGGATTTCTTTTTTTAGAGGAGGCGAAAGTCAGTGCCAAGAAATAAAAAAATAACATTTGTTTATGCTGTATTAATTTTTTGTCTATTCTTATTAGCTATCCTAACAATTGTTATTCCAAAAGTATTGAATGTGACACCTTATGTGATTTCAGACAATAAAATGGCACCGGGATATCGTAAAGGGGGATTAGTGTTTGTAAAAGATGTCTCAGAGCCCATTCATGTTGGGAATACCATCACTTATTATGAAAATCAAGGGAAAACGATTAAAACACGACGCGTCTTAGCTATCGATAATAAAATTGATGGGTATTTTGTCAAAGGCGACAACTCTGATAAAGCTGAGATGGGCTTAGTACATGAACGAAACTTGATTGGTCGTCCATATTTTTATTTACCGTACATAGGATTTTTAGCAAATACAAAAGTGATGAATATTTTAAAGATAGGTTTATTTGTCGGTGCTATTTTAATGACACTTTCAACTTTGTTTTTTCAGACTGAGATAAGACAAAAGTTTCGGCAGCCAATTGATTGAATCTTTTGTCTTAATATCAGAATGTAAAAAAGAGAAAGCGAGCCAAACTTAGTCTGATAATGTTTGTTTGATAGTGTATCCATTTTCTTGCAAGACCGTGATGGCCGCAACATAGTCGTCGGCTTTGACTAAAATATAATCCGTATTATATGTTGAGACAGCGAAAATACTGATTTTGACTTCTGCTAATAAAGTAGCGAGTTTTGCTAAGATCCCAACCAAACTGAAATCTAAAATTCCTTCGATTTTAAAAGCTTTCCAACCATCCTCGCGCTCAATCGTATCGGCAGGTACCGTATCAGTAGCAGAAACAACTGAAATTTCTTCATCATTTATACCGATAAAAAGCGGCTGTTGTGTCAGATCAACTGCATGTAGATTACTCACTTGGTACACAGATAATTTTTGCGGTAAGGTTATTAGATTCATTTAAAAACTCCTTTTTGTCATAGCCAGATTAATCAAAGATAGTTTCCTCTGATTGTTGCTGTCTACGTTTTAGTAGTTCAAAAAATACTAAAAAACCGCTTGAGATCGAGTCTCTAGCGGTTTTTTATATCACAGGAGGGATTCGAACCCCCGACCGTCCGCTTAGAAGGCGGATGCTCTATCCAGCTGAGCTACTGTGACAGTAGTTTTGCAACAACTGCTATTATAGAAAAACTACCATTACTTGTCAATCCCAATCCATGCTTTTACTTTAAAAGCAGCTTTTGAAAGATATCATAGAGAAAGATAACAATTAGAGTAATTTTTTCCAATTACGGTCTATTTATTTTTTGAGATCAAAGCAACACCATCACCTAAAGGAAGCAATGTCGATGAAAGTTCGGGAGATTTAGTGATCTCTGCTAAAAATTCATTTAATTTGCGGTGGATTGCACGGTTTTTACGGGGAATCTCTTCGATAGGTTGTAAAATCGTCCCGGCTTGAAAAATATCATCCACCATCAAAATGCCATCATCTGCTAACAAACGCAAACATTCAGGCAAGAAGGTGATGTATTTTGCTTTGGCACTGTCCATAAAAATAAAATCGTAAGGCCCTTCTAGACTGCTGAGTAAATCTGCCGCATCTCCTTCTAATAGAGTAATTTGCTCAGTTAAATCAAGTTTTTCAAAATTTTTCTTTGCTTTTTCGATCATCACAGGGAAACGATCGATGGTCGTTATTTTTGCGTCTTCTCCAAGGGTTTCCGCCATTAGACTAGCTGAAAAACCAATCGCAGTACCAATCTCTAAAACAGTTTTCGGCCGTTTTTGTCGCAATAAAAATTGTAGGAAGACGACAGTTTCATGAGGGATTACAGGGACGCCATTTTCATGGGCAAGCTCTTCCAATTCTCCTAAAGCACCAGTTAGAGATTTTTGTTCTGTTCGTAAATAGTGCAAAATATCTTCATTGATTATTGGGCGGTACATCATTTCATTACGCATTATTTTTCCTCTTTTTCTAGTAATTTCCCTAAAATCAGCCAATCTTTTTTGATTGTCTCACTTAAAGAACGATTATAAAAAATCGCTGCTGGATGAAATAAGGGGACGACAGTGTAAGTTTTTTCAGATAATTGATAATTATTTTTTTCAGTGGTCAATTCAAATATAGGACCCTGATAAATTTCACCATGACATTCGCTGATTTGCCGCTTTGGTCCAAGCAGTCGTTGTAGACCGATATTGCCTAAGGTTGCAATGATCTTTGGGCGAACAGTGGCAATTTCATAATCTAAAATCGGGGCATGTGCTAGTATTTCTTTTTTGTTCGGGGTTCGATTTGGATAAACAGTCTCATTTTCCTTTGTTTTCTTATTAATCCGTTCAATAATTTTATACGGACGACTTCTGACCGCACTGGTGATATAAGTATTTTCTCGAGTCAGACCGATTGATGCCATCACTTGGATCAATTCTTTTCCAGCTGCGCCAGAAAAAGGGATATGATTGATGACTTCATTTCGTCCTGGTGCTTCACCCACTAACATCACTTTTGGCTGAAGTGGTCCTTGCCCTGCGATAAAACCTTCAAGCTGGAAATCTTTTGATCGTTTTGCTACTAAATCGACTAGCTCTGTTGGATAATCCATGATGTCTCCTCACTTATTGATCACAAAATTTTTAATCCTTATGCGGATCATCTTGCCATACTTATTAAGACAGCAAGTAGATGATATGAATTGATTGTCTTACTAATAGTAGAAAAAAGCGGCGCGCCCGTCAATAATTAATCATTGACTTGACTAATCTTTTTTAGTAAACTATGAATGTTGTAATTGTGGAACCCACAGCTACAACCGCACAGAACAAGTTAGTAAGAACTTCGGTCACTTGGGATGGCGAGTCTAAGTATCTAATATAAGGAGGTGCCACAAGCATGTACGCAATCATCAAAACTGGCGGTAAACAAATTAAAGTTGAAGAAGGTCAAGCAGTCTACATTGAAAAATTAGACGTTGAAGCTGGCGAAAAAGTTGTCTTCGATCAAGTTGTTTTAGTAGGCGGCGAAACTACAAAAGTAGGAGCTCCTATCGTTGAAGGTGCAACTGTTGAAGGAACTGTTGAAAAACACGGCAAACAAAAGAAAGTCGTTACTTTCAAATACAAACCTAAAAAACATTCACACCGTAAACAAGGTCATCGTCAACCTTACACTAAAGTTGTCATTGACTCAATCAAAGCATAAAAAAAGAAGGTGCCTAAGTTGATCAAAGGTACATTCGCTCGAAATCAAGCAGGTCAAATCAATGAATTTACATTGACCGGTCATGCTGAAGCAGGGCCTTACGGTAGTGATATCGTTTGTTCCGCTGTTTCTGCACTGGCCATCAGCACTGTAAATAGCTTAGATGCACTAGCAGGTGTCATTCCTACCGTCGAAACCAATGATCGTGAAGGTGGTTATCTTCATGTAACATTGAACTTAGATGATTCGATGACTCAAGAGCAGATGAATATCTCGCAAATTTTGTTAGAGCATTTATTGTTAGGTCTGCAATCAATCGAAACTGAATATTTGGATTACATCATGATCCAAACAGAATCTAAATCATAGGAGGTGCAGCTCATGTTATTGAATATGAACTTACAATTATTCGCCCACAAAAAAGGTGGCGGTTCAACTTCTAACGGTCGTGACTCAGAATCAAAACGTTTAGGTGCTAAACGTGCTGATGGTCAAACTGTTACTGGTGGATCAATTCTTTATCGCCAACGTGGTACTAAAATTTTCCCTGGTGTTAACGTAGGTATCGGTGGCGATGACACATTGTTTGCTAAAGTTGACGGCGTAGTACGTTTCGAACGTAAAGGTCGCGACAAAAAACAAGTGTCTGTATACCCAGTCGCTCAAGAAGCTTAATTACAATCGGCTCTATCCCTTGTTGCTCAAGGGATGGAGCTTTTTTTGTTTGGCTGGTTATTTCGAAAATCGGATTCGTTTAAAAAGTTACTAGCTAGTTTTTTATGCTAAAATAAGTTCAAAGTGATTTGGAGGAATAAACCATTAAAAAACAATTTTTTTCTACTCGTGAATTGGCACTCTATGCTTTACTAACAGCTGTTTGTGTTGTTGGCCGATTATTGACTTCATTGATTCCTAATGTCCAGCCAATCACTGCAATCTTGTTGATTGTTACGTTAAATATTGGCGTATTGCCGGCGTTGCTCATTGGTTCATTGTCGATTGTGATCACAAATCTTTATTTAGGGATGGGGATTTGGACGATTGCTCAGATTTTTTCTTTTGCTATTATTATTTTATTGATGGGTGCATTGGAAAAGTGGACACCGTTAAAATCTTTTTTACTAGGTGAAGTTGTAGTTAGTTTTCTGCTGAGTCTGCTGTATGGACTGCTTGTTTCGCTTATGTTGGCCCCGTTTTGGGGGATTAAACAGTTTCTGCCTTATTACTTAGCAGGTGTATCTTTTGACGTGATGCATGGAATTGGAACTGCTGTTTTTTATATGTTACTGAACAAACCGTTGATTAAAATATTTCAGCGATATCAAAGAAGAGAAAAGAGTGTGTGAACATGTTGTCTTTAAAGGAAAAAATTATTGCAGAAAGTAAACGGATTGGGATTGATAAGATCGGTTTTGCTTCGGCAGAACCTTTTTATGAATTGGAAGAATCTTTGCATGAGCAAAAAGCACGCGGCTACAACTCTGGGTTCGAACATAAAGTCGTAGAAGAAAGAATCTATCCTGAAAAGACTTTTGAAAATCCCCAGACAATCATTGCGATCGCACTAGCTTATCCGACAAAAATCCATGAAGAAATCCCTAATGATGAAAAACGCGGGATGTTCGCACGTGCCTCTTGGGGGATTGACTATCATGATATTTTACGCGATCGTTTGGAGAAACTGATCGCATTTATCAAAGAACAAGCGGCCGATCTGCAAGAACAAGAAAATTGGCGTTTTGCTCCGCAGGTAGATACGGGTGAATTGGTCGACGTAGCGGTCGCACAACGCGCGGGGCTAGGCTTTATCGGGAGAAATGGTCTGTTGATCACAGAAGAATATGGCTCATTTGTCTATTTAGGAGAAATCATCACCAATATTCAATTTGAAACAGATGAACCAGTTCCGTTTGGTTGTGGTGATTGTACGAGATGTGTGACGGCGTGTCCAACGAATGCCTTGCTAGGAGATGGCCGGATGAATGCGAAACGCTGTCTTTCTTATCAAACGCAAACAAAGGGCATGATGCCGGAAGAATATCGTAAAAAAATTCGAAATGTCGTTTACGGTTGTGATATCTGTCAGTTAGTCTGTCCATACAATCAAGGGAAAGATTTCCATTTTCATCCAGAGATGGAGCCGAAAGTCGATGAAGTTTATCCTAAATTAAAACCAATTCTTACCCTTTCTAACAAAGAGTTCAATGGTCAGTTTGGTCATTTGGCGGGTTCGTGGCGTGGGAAAAAAACGTTGCAACGAAACGCGTTGATTGCGCTGGCTAATCTAGGTGATCGCAGTGCATTGCCAGAAATATTGACTTGTGCACAAAAAGATGTTCGTCCAGTTATTCGTGGTACTGCCGCTTGGGCGATTGGTCGTTTAGGCAAACGAGAGCCTGAAAAATGGTTTGCCCAGCTAGAAGAATTGAAAAAGCAGGAGACTGATCCGGAAGCTTTAATGGAAATTGAACAAGCGATGGAACAACTGCACAAAAAAACAGCAAGAAAAGAACGAACACGAAAGAAAAAGATCGATAACGAATAAATTTTAAGCAGAAGGTGGCTCTGAGCTGCCTTTTTTTGTACTGACCATCACTGGCAGAGTACCGCTATTTTTTACATGAGTAAATCAGCTTAAAAGTTGGATTGTTTATGAGAATAATAAATTTTTTGATAGTAATATTTTGTCAGAGTGAAAACATTTGTGTACAATTAGCTAATACAACTTTAATCAAATACTTAGTCAGGAGACATTATGGAAAGAAAACTCTCATTAAAACAATATTTGTACATCGGTTCAATGCTTTTTGGTCTTTTTTTTGGTGCTGGAAATTTGATCTTTCCGGTCAATATGGGACAACTTGCTGGAAGTAATGTATTTTTAGCCAATCTTGGCTTTTTAGTTACAGGAATTGGGTTGCCATTTTTAGGAGTAATCGCAATCGGCGTGTCTCAAAGTGAAGGTGTTTTGGACTTAGCATCTAAAATCGGTAAAAAATATGCGTTTGTTTTTACATTTTTGATTTATATGGTAATCGGTCCTTTTTTTGCCTTGCCGCGGTTAGCGACAACATCATTTGAAATTGGTGTTGCCCCTTTTGTTTCAAGTGATCAGCGTGGAATCACACTGACGATTTTCAGTATTGTATTCTTTGTGCTGACCTGGTTTTTCTCACGAAAACCAACGAAAATCTTGGATTATGTTGGGAAATTTTTAAATCCGATCTTTTTGCTATTATTAGGGATTTTGCTCGTTTTTGGTTTTTCACATCCCTTAGGTTCAGTAGACACAGCATTAATCCAACCGGCCTATCAAACGACGGCATTTTTTAAAGGATTCACTGAAGGATATAATACATTAGATGCATTGGCTTCTCTGGCATTTGGTATCATCATCGTAACGACGATCCGTTCCATGGGGATAAAAAATCCAAATCAAATTGCACGAGACACGATTAAATCGGGTGCAATCAGTATTGTTTTGATGGGACTTATCTATACCTCTTTGGCTTATTTAGGAGCGATGAGTCTAGGAAAATTTGCTATTAGTGAAAATGGTGGTGTTGCTTTAGCACAAATAGCGAATTATTATCTTGGAACTGCTGGGAGCATTTTGTTAGCCTTGATTGTTATCTCCGCTTGTTTGAAAACATCTATTGGCTTAGTTACAGCATTTTCTGAAACCTTTGTTGAATTATTTCCTCGGCGGAGTTATCAATTTTTTATCGTCATAGCTAGTGCGCTCCCTTGTCTTTTTGCGAATATTGGATTGACAAAAATTATCGAAATCTCTTTGCCAGTCTTGATGTTTATCTATCCTTTGGCGATGACGTTGATCTTATTGTCGATTATCAGCCCATTATTCAAACATAAAAAAATTGTGTATCAAACAACGACCGCATTTACAGTTATCGCTGCTATTTTCGATGCGTTAGCAGCAAGTCCAGCCGGGATTTCAGGACTGCCGTTAGTAGAAACACTTTTAACGTTTGCTGGAAAATACTTGCCTTTTTTCACCATTGGGATGGGCTGGATCTTACCAGCATTGGTAGGATTTTTGCTTGGCTTGATATATTCACGGGTCATTCAAAAACAATAAGTTCTTTTAAGTATCTAGCAATTAGTAGTCCATCATGTGATGGGCTTTTTTTTATGATTTGCTGAAAGGTCATCATCTGTTTTTTTGACTTGGATGAAGGAAGAAATCTTTCTTGGACTGTCGTTGTCTTTTCAATTGGAAAGAGCTAGAATGGGGAAACGAGAACATTAGTAATATGTAGGAGAATAAAATGAAAATTATTGTTTTAGGTGCTGGAAAAGTCGGGAAAGCTCTGACGCAGTATCTGTCAAATGAAGAGTATGATTATGATGTAGTGGTCGTTGATTTGCATGCGGAAAAAGTTGAGGCAATCGTCAATCAGTTTGATGTCTTAGGTGTGGTAGGTGATGGCGCGACCTATGATATTTTATTAGAGGCCGGTGTGAACAAAACAGATATCATCATCGCAGTAACACAGTCAGATGAATTGAATATTTTGGCCTGTTTAATGGCAAAAAAAATGGGAGCACAAAATTCGATTGCTCGTGTTCGGAATCCGGAATATTTGAAACAGCGTTCCTTTATGCGTGATCAGCTTGGCTTATCCATGATTATTAATCCAGAATTAGAGGCTGCTAACGAGATTCGTCGGATTTTGCTTTTTCCTTCTGCTTTTAAAGTAGATACATTTGTTAGCGGAAAGATTGAATTGGCGGAATTTCGCTTAAAAGAAAATGCCCGACTAATCGGTGTCTCGTTGAATCGACTGGACAAAGTATCTAAAGCCAATGTCCTGATTTGTGCAATTCGGCGAAAAGGCGAGTTGCTTATTCCTGATGGGAATGTCGTTCTTGAACAAGGAGACCGTATCCACGTAATGGGGCAACACCGTGATTTAGTCCGCTTTTGTCAAGACATCAATTTATTTGAACAAAAAACCAAACGGATCATTATTGTCGGCGGCGGCCGGATCGCGTATTATTTAGCGCATCAATTGATCGAGCATGGTATCCAAGTCAAGATCATTGAAAATAATCCTAAGCGTTGTGTAGAACTTTCCATCATGCTGCCAAAAGCAACGATTATTGAATCAGATGGAAGTGATGAAGAAGTCTTGATTGAAGAAGGAATCGAGTCAGTGGATGCCTTTGTTGCCTTGACCGGTCTTGACGAAGAGAATATCGTTATTTCGCTATATGCCAAGCAAATGAAGGCAAAAAAGACGGTTGCTAAAGTAACGAGAACCAATTTTATGAACGTCTTAGATCAACTGGATATCGACAGTGTGGTCTCACCGAAAAATATCATCGCTACACATATTTTGCGATATGTTCGAGCGAAAAATAATAAAGATGATGACAGCAGTGTTAAAACGCTGCATCACCTATTCAATGATGACATGGATGCGATGGAGTTTGTCGTTACACCGCAAACCTGTTTTTTGAATCAGAAAGTCTCTGACGTGAAACTGAAAAATAATATATTGATCGCGGCGATTTCTAGAGAACGAGGATTTGTTATTCCGAAAGGGGATACAGAGATTCGATTAAAAGATCATATCGTAATTATTACGACAGATCGAAAAATCAGCAGTCTGAACGATCTAGTGAGGAGATAACGGTGGATCACTATGAATAGAAAAATGGTCGTATTTACGATCGGCAAATTGTTGAAAGTAGAAGCCTTGTTGTTACTATTGCCTTGTATCATCGGGGTAATCTATCATGAGCAAGCGGCGATAGCTTATCTAGTTGTAGCAGTCTTTACTTTTTTGGTAGGAACGCTATTGAGTTGGAAAAAACCTAAAAATCAAAATATCTTTGCTAAAGAAGGGTTCTTTATCGTCGGGATTAGTTGGACCTTGTTGTCATTGTTTGGGGCACTTCCTTTCATGTTATCTGGGGAGATTCCTTCATTTACAGATGCTTTTTTTGAAACTGTTTCTGGTTTTACCACGACAGGCTCATCAATTTTACCAACATTAAGTGGCATCAGTCAGGCAAGTTTATTTTGGCGCAGTTTCACTCATTGGATCGGTGGAATGGGAATCTTAGTGTTTACAGTGGCGTTTATTCCGATAGCTTCTGGTCGAACGATGCATATTTTAAAAGCTGAGATGCCTGGACCAATCATCGGTAAATTAGTGTCAAAAGTTAGTGTGACTGCTCGGATTTTGTATGTAATCTACACCGTGTTGACCCTGATTCAGATCCTTCTTTTAATGCTTGGTGATATGCCGATTTTTGATAGTATATTGAATTCTTTTGCAACAGCAGGAACAGGTGGATTTGCCATGAGTGATGCCGGAATTGCCGGCTATAACAGTGCATATATCGATGGTGTTTTGACAATCTTTATGATTTTATTTGGGATTAATTTCAATTTGATCTATTTTTTTATCTTTGGAAAGATCCTTTTAGTATTAAAAAGTGAAGAGCTACGCGGGTATTTAGCAATCATTGCAATCTCGACGCTCCTAATCACTATCAACATCTCGTCGCAGTATCCATCATATCTAAAAGCTTTTCGGTATGCGGCATTTCAAGTAGCGTCCATTATTACGACAACAGGATTTACAACGACGAACTATGATCTTTGGCCGATGTTTTCACAGGTGATTTTGCTTTTATTGATGTTTGTAGGAGCTTGTGCCGGTTCGACCGGTGGTGGAATCAAAGTTTCACGAATCCAGATCTTGATTAAACACGCAGTCCAAGAATTGAAAAAAATTCTTCATTCTCATAGCGTAACATCTTTACGCTATGAAGGTGAGACGATTTCAGCAAAAACGATGGGAAGTATCCATGCGTATTTGGTTCTTTATTCATTGGTCTTTATCAGCTCATTGCTGATTTTATCACTGGAGAATAGTTCATTTCAAACGATTTTTTCGGCTGTTGCTACCTGTATCAATAATGTCGGCCCAGGTTTTGAGAGTGTTGGTCCGACTGGAAACTTCGGCTTTTTATCTGATGTTTCTAAATGGACACTATCATTTGCGATGTTAGCGGGTCGTTTAGAGATGTTTCCTATGTTATTGCTCTTTTCCAAACCCTTTTGGAAAAGTTAAAAATCTTATCCTGTTTTTGGATAAGATTTTTTAGTATAATTTACCAGCTGGTAATAATTTTTTTTATTGCTTTACTGCTTGCTAGAAAATTTCGAGTTGCTTTTTTGAATATATAATAGTAGAAACTCAATCAAATAGTTAAATACATAAAAACGTATAGTGTATTGCTTTACAGCGAAATGGTTGACATTTTAATGAAAACTATAGATGATTGGTAGTATGAATACACTAATAAAGAAGGTGGCTAAATGGAACGACGGATTGACCGCATTTATCGCTTTGTTTTGGAGAATGCAAATGTCACAACAAAAGATGTAGCAGATTCATTGGACATCCAACGAACAAATGCTAGTAAAGATTTGAATCTCCTTGTTAAAGAAGGCCGATTAAGTAAAAGCGAAGGCCGGCCTGTTCGCTATTTTGTTTCGAGCCAATCACTAAATACGTCGTTTGACACAAACACTGCTCCTGTAAAATCAACTTCAGTAGTGTCGCCAGAAAAAAAAATCTTAAAACAGAATTCCAACAATGTCTTTACTCAAATCATCGGTTCGACTGGTAGTATGCGAAACGCTGTGGAACAAGCAAAAGCAGCAATCTTATATCCGCCGCGTGGCTTAAATTGTTTGATCACAGGGCCCACTGGTTCTGGTAAAACTTTTTTTGCGCACGCCATGTTTCGTTTTGCTCAAACAGAAGGTGTAGTAGAAGCTGATCGAGAGTTGGTAGTCTTTAACTGTGCGGATTATGCAAATAATCCGGAGTTATTGATGAGCCATTTATTTGGTTATGAAAAAGGCGCCTTTACCGGTGCTGATACAGAAAAAGATGGGTTGATCCAACAAGCAGATGGCGGGATGTTGTTTTTAGACGAGATTCATCGTTTGCCGCCGGAAGGTCAGGAAATGATCTTCTACTTTATGGATCATGGAACCTACAGCCGACTGGGTGAAACAGGAAAAAATCGTTTTGCGAACGTTCGAATCGTCGGTGCTACGACAGAAGATCCTCATTCAGCGTTATTAGATACCTTTGTGCGGCGTATCCCAATCAATATTCAAATGCCGGCTTTTAGCAGTCGACCAGCAGCTGAACAGTTGGATCTGGTTCGTGTGATGGTGGCGATGGAAGCCAATCGGATTCAACGCAAGATCACATTGACAGAAGATGTTGTAAAGGCTTTGTTAGGCAGTGTCTCCTATGGAAATGTTGGGCAATTAAAATCCAATGTTCAATTGATTTGTGCACGGGGATTTATGAATCACATGATGAATGAAGAAATCCATATCACATTGAATGATTTGACAGAAGGAATCAAAGCAGGATTAGTCCAACTTTCTGCCGACCGAATCAAATCAACTGATATTTCGCCTTATCTTGAACCTGAGATGGTCGTCACACCTAACGAAATTGATGAATTAATCAAAACTGATACTTATGAACTGCCTTATAATCTGTATGATATTATTGGCGACAAAGCGGCTTTGTTAAAAACAGAGGGGCTGGATCAAGAAACAATCAACCACTTTATTTCAACAGATATCAATGTCCATTTGAAATCTTTTTATAAAGATCATGGGTTTACTTTTGACACTGAGACACGTTTGACAGAGTTTGTCGATAAACATGTAATCGAAGTCAGCAATAAAATTGCCGTGTTAGTTAGTGAACGTTTGCGAACACACTTTCAACAAAACTTTATTTATGCGATGAGTTTGCATATCTCTTCTTTTTTGAAAAAGATTCACGTCGGTGAGACCCGTGAAACCAATGCCAATATTCGTGAGATGGCAAAGGACTATCCAACTGAATTTTCTGCGGCTCAAGAGATTCGTCGCATGGTCGAAAAAGAGTTTCAAGTAAAGATTCCGGAAAGTGAAGATTACTATTTGACGGTATTATTAGTCTCTTTGCGAGAAGATCAATCTTCTGGAAAAATCGGGGTAGTAGTAGCGGCACATGGAAACAGTACAGCGTCCTCGATGGCTCAAGTTGTTCGGGAATTGTTGGATGTGACAAATATCATTGCTGTTGATATGCCATTGGATATGCATCCGCGCGTGGCTTATGAAAAAATTCGAGAGGCAGTCACTCAGATTGATGAAGGCAGCGGTGTCTTAATCATGGTGGATATGGGTTCACTGGCGACTTTCAATGAAGAAATCCAAAAAGAAACAGGGATTGAAGTTTGTACCTTAGACATGGTCACGACCCCACTCTTGATTGAAGCAGCACGTAAATCAAGTGTTTTAGGATCTGGTGTAAATGAATTGTATGAATCGTTACAAGGCTTTCGCGGCTACGGACAAATCGTAGAAAAAGAAGAACCGCAAGAAAAACAAGCGATTTTAGCAATTTGTGCTTCTGGTGAAGGAACTGCGCAACGATTGAAAGAAATTATTGAACGGCCGTTGCAACAACGTAATTTAAAACACATCGAAGTATTGACGTTAGCAGTGACAGATATCAAAACAAAAGTCCCTCTTTTCAAACAAGAGTTCAAGATTTTAGCAACAACTGGGATCGTGGATCCTAAGGTCGGTGCCCCTTATATCCCGATGGAAAAATTCATCAATCAAAATGCCGATCAAGTATTGGATGAATTGCTGCTGGAAAATGATTTAGCTGAACAAGAAGAAGTCATGTTAGATGAGAATAAAGCGCGTGAGTTGTGTATCAAATTTATGGAAGAAAGTTTTACTTTCATCAACCCCAATAAGTTGATTGAGCCGCTTTGGCGATTAGCTAAAACAGTAATCAAAAACGATGGCGACTCCGCCGATTATGCACTGATGGTGAATTTTGTGATGCATATGGCAGGGACACTTGAACGCGGAATATTGAAACAACCATTGAAGGTTGACGAAAAAGCAAAACAGCTCTATCAAAATGTGACAGATAATGTCGCGATGAATCGGGGATTGAATGAATTGGAGAGCCAGTTGCGTATTACAATTCCTACTTCCGAGCGCTATTATATTTACCAATTACTAAAAAACAATGATGAAATAAACGCATAAATGATACACAAAAAGGATACAGTATACTGTATCCTTTTTGTGTATCGCTATAAAAGGCGTTAGCTGAAGAATTTCTTATTAGTGTATTTTGGCACAGTACTTGCTTTATTATAAGTGAGTACGCTAACAGAGTGCTCAAAATTGTAGCAAGTCTTTTAGCATCTGGCCTTGTAGTAACAGGAGGTGGTGGGATGGTAATGGATATTCGACTTACTCGTATCGATGATCGTTTGATTCATGGTCAGGTAGCAACGGTTTGGTCCAAAGCAACAGGGATTGAGCGAATCTTAGTAGTCAGTGATGAGGTTGCAAATGATGAGTTGCGTAAGTTCCTATTGAAACAAGCTGCACCACCTGGAATCAAGTCCAATGTTGTCACAAAAAGAAAACTGATTGAAGTGTATCAAGATCAATTGTTTGATGGTATGAAGATTATGTTGCTGTTTGCTTCGCCACAAGATGTGGTGGATGTCGTTGAAGCAGGTGTTGATTTACAAATAATCAACATTGGCGGGATGCGATTTAGTGAAGGCAAGAAAATGATCACTAATTTTATTTCTGTTGATGGAAAAGATATCCAGTCTTTTCTTAGATTAGCAGAAGCAGGGATTGAATTAGAGATTCGCCAAGTACCGACAGACAGAAAGACCGATTTGATACAATTGATCAAAAAAGAAAAGATGCTGCAGTAAATGAATTTTGGTTACAGGTTTTTTAAGAACTTATTTATATTTTTGAGCTGTAACAATAATAAGTAGGAGGTATAAAGATGGTAGGAATTATCATTGCTAGTCATGGTGAATTCGCTAATGGTATCTTGCAATCCGGAGCAATGATCTTTGGAGAACAAGAAAATGTCAAAGCTGTTACTTTGATGCCAAGTGAAGGACCGGATGACATTAAAGCAAAAATGAAAGAAGCAATCGCCTCTTTCGAAAACCAAGACGAAGTATTGTTCTTAGTCGATCTTTGGGGTGGAACTCCGTTCAACCAAGCAAACAGCTTGTTTGAAGAACACAAAGACAAGTGGGCAATCGTTGCTGGTATGAACTTACCAATGTTGATTGAAGCATATGCTTCACGTTTCTCAATGGAAACTGCGCATGAGATTGCTGCACATATTTTAGGTACAGCTAAAGAAGGCGTAAGAATTCGTCCAGAGGAATTAGAACCAGCTGAAGCAGCTCCTGCAGCTGCAGTAGAAAGCAATCAACCAACAGGTTCAATCCCAGAAGGAACAGTCCTTGGTGATGGTCACATCAAATTTGTATTGGCTCGTGTGGATTCTCGTTTACTTCATGGACAAGTTGCAACTGCTTGGACAAAAACAACAGGTCCTAACCGGATCATCGTTGTTTCAGATGCAGTAGCAAAAGACGATCTTCGTAAAAAATTGATCGAACAAGCTGCTCCCCCAGGTGTTAAAGCAAATGTTATCCCTGTTGAAAAAATGATTGAAATTTCAAAAGACCCTCGTTTCGGTAATACCAAAGCGTTGTTGTTATTTGAAAACCCTGAAGATGTATTACGAGCTGTAGATGGCGGTGTTGATATTAAAGAAGTCAACGTTGGCTCAATGGCTCACTCAGTTGGGAAAGTCGTAGTAAGCAAAGTATTGTCAATGGGACAAGAAGATGTTGATACTTTCGAAAAATTGAAAGCACAAGGAATCAAATTTGATGTACGTAAAGTACCAAATGATTCTAAAGACAACATGGATGAAATCCTAAACAAAGCAAAAGCTGAATTGAAAAAAGCTTAAGTAACGAAAATTAACTTAAATAGGAGGGCTTATAATGTCTGGTATTTCAATGGTATTAGTAGTAATCGTTGCCTTTCTAGCAGGTATGGAAGGGATTTTGGATGAATTCCAATTCCACCAACCGCTAGTAGCATGTACATTAATTGGTTTAGTAACCGGTAATTTAGAAGCTGGGATCGTCCTTGGCGGCTCACTTCAAATGATCGCCTTAGGTTGGGCAAACATCGGGGCTGCCGTAGCACCGGATGCTGCGTTGGCATCTGTTGCATCTGCAATTATTTTAGTTTTAGGTGGTCAAGGAGTTAAGGGTGTTTCTTCAGCTATCGCAATCGCTGTTCCTCTAGCTGTTGCCGGCTTGTTCTTAACAATGATCGTTCGTACATTGGCTGTGCCAATCGTTCACTTTATGGATACTGCTGCTGAAAAAGGTGAAATGCGCAAAGTTGAAATGTGGCATATCATCGCTGTATGTATGCAAGGGATTCGTATTGCAATCCCAGCTGGTGCATTATTAGTTATCCCAGCTGATACTGTTCGTGGATTCTTAGAATCAATGCCTGCATGGTTAACAGACGGTATGGCAATCGGTGGTGGTATGGTTGTTGCCGTTGGTTACGCAATGGTTATCAACATGATGGCTACAAAAGAAGTATGGCCATTCTTCGCAATTGGTTTTGCTATCGCAGCTATCTCTCAATTAACATTGATCGCACTTGGTGTTATCGCAGTCGCATTCGCTTTGATTTACTTGAACTTACAAGAAAGTTCTGGCGGTTCATCTAATGGTGGCGGAGGCAATACTGGCGACCCATTAGGCGACATTTTGAATGATTATTAATCTTGAAGGAGGAGAAATAAAATGGCAGAAAAAATCGAATTAACGAAAAAAGATCGTTTAGCCGTTGCATGGCGTTCTACCTTCATTCAAGGTTCTTGGAACTATGAACGTATGCAAAATGGTGGTTGGTGTTATGCAATGATGCCAGCAATCAAAAAATTATATAAAACTAAAGAAGACCGTACGTTAGCAATGCAACGTCACTTGGAATTCTTTAATACGCACCCATATATCGCTTCACCAATTCTTGGGGTTACATTAGCACTTGAAGAAGAACGTGCCAATGGTGCACCAGTTGATGATGTAGCAATTCAAGGGGTTAAGGTTGGTATGATGGGACCTTTAGCCGGTGTTGGTGACCCAGTCTTCTGGTTTACTGTCCGTCCGATGTTAGGTGCTCTAGGAGCTTCTCTAGCATTAGCTGGTAACATCATGGGACCAATCATCTTCTTCCTTGCTTGGAATATCATTCGTTGGGCATTCATGTGGTATACACAAGAATTTGGCTACAAAGCTGGTTCTAAAATCACAGATGACCTTTCAGGCGGTTTGTTACAAAAAGTTACTAAAGGTGCATCAATCTTAGGGATGTTCGTGCTAGGAGCTTTAGTAGAACGTTGGGTAAACGTGAAATTCACGCCAGTTGTTTCTACTGTTAAGCTAGACGAAGGTGCATATATCGAATGGGATAAATTACCTGCTGGTGCTCAAGGAATCAAAGAAGCTTTGTCACAACAAGCTTCTGGTCTAGCATTAGATAGTCATAAAGTTACAACTTTACAAGACAACTTGGATCAATTGATTCCTGGTCTTGCTGCATTACTATTGACATTACTTTGCATGTGGTTATTGAAGAAAAAAGTTTCTCCAATCATCATCATTCTTGGTCTGTTTGTAGTCGGTGTTGGCTTACACGTATTAGGCGTAATGTAAGAGAAACAACCAGTAAAATGCTCGGGCTTGCCCGGGCATTTTTTTGCTAAATAGCTGAAAAATAAGTATAATGAGAAACAGATACATATATGGAAATGGAGTAGGTCTAATGGTTCAGTCAATCAATACAAAGGTCGATTTGACGATCGATGCTACCTCGTACCTCGGTGTTGCTGATTACGGAAAAATCATGATCGGTGATAAAGGTTTTGAATTTTTCAATAATCGCGATGCCCGAAAATTCGTTCAGATCCCATGGGAAGAAGTGGATTATGTCGTTGCTTCTGTTGTGTTTAAGGGAAAATGGATACCGCGTTATGCGATCCAAACAAAAAAGAACGGCACGTACTCGTTTGCGTCAAAAGAACCTAAAAAAGTGTTGCGTGCGATTCGTGAACACGTCGATCCTGATCACATGGTTCGATCACTTGGCTTTTTTGATGTCATCAAACGTGGTGTCCGTAACAAATTAAATAAATAAGAAGGAGTCGTTTATCTTAAAGATAGACGGCTTTTTAATTTTGGCACAGACCTCTGTGCCAAAGCTCTAGGTACAATTAATTGAAAGCGGATTATCAACAAGGTATGATAAAAATGTAAACGAAATCATTTTATATCAAGGAGGAAATGAAAATGGAAAATGCTGGACAGAAAAGTGGATTAAAAGCCAAAGTCCAACGACTAGGTAGTCACCTGTCGGGAATGGTGATGCCCAACATCGGAGGCTTTATTGCCTGGGGCGTAATCACGGCACTATTTATCCCAGATGGCTACATCCCTAATGAACAACTTGCCACATTGGTCGGACCAATGCTTTCTTACTTATTGCCATTATTAATCGCTTATACCGGTGGTAGCATGGTACATGGACAACGTGGTGCAGTCGTGGGAGCAATCGCTGCGATGGGAGTGATTGTCGGATCAGACGTACCGATGTTTATCGGAGCTATGATGATGGGACCATTAGGCGGCTGGTGCATTAAGAAATTTGACGAGGCTTTCCAAGAAAAAATCAAGGCCGGATTTGAAATGTTAGTCAATAACTTTTCTTCTGGATTGATTGGTTTTGCGTTAGCAATACTTGGATTTTATGGAATCGGACCAGTTGTTGAAGCGTTGACGAATTTAATGGCATCTGGTGTTGAATCGATCATCAATATGCATCTATTGCCATTAGCCAATATTTTCATTGAACCTGCAAAAATCTTATTCTTAAACAACGCGATCAATCATGGAATCTTGACACCGCTTGGAATTGAACAAGCAGCAGAAACGGGGAAATCGATTCTATTCTTGCTAGAAGCAAATCCTGGACCAGGTCTAGGGATCTTGTTGGCCTTCACGTTATTTGGTAAAGGAGCAGCAAAATCTTCTGCACCCGGTGCAATCATTATCCAATTCTTAGGCGGGATTCATGAAATTTATTTCCCATATGTAATGATGAAACCACTTTTATTCTTAGCTGTTATGGCAGGCGGTGTTGCCGGAACCTTTACTTTCCAATTATTAGGAGCTGGTTTACGAGCTGCAGCTTCACCCGGTTCGATTATTGCCATCATGGCAATGACACCTCCCGAAAGTATTGTTGCAAACTTAGCTGGGATTATCGTTGGCTGTGTGGTTTCATTCTTAGTAGCGATGGTCATCATTAAATCAGACCACAGTGAAGATGACGATTTAGCAGCTACACAAGAAGCAGTTGCCAATGCGAAAGCTCAAAGTAAAGGGCAAGATGGATTAAAAGCAGACAATCAAGCAACATTTGGCAAAGTAAATAAAATCATTTTTGCTTGTGATGCTGGTATGGGTTCAAGTGCAATGGGTGCTTCAGTTTTACGCGACAAAGTGAAAAAAGCAGGATTATCGTTGCCAGTTTCTAATTCAGCAATCAATAATCTGACTGATGATCCAAATGCACTAATCGTAACGCAAGAAGAATTGCATGAACGTGCGGCACAAAAAGCACCGAATGCAACCTTTGTCCAAGTTGAAAACTTTATGAACTCCCCACGTTATGATGAAATCGTAGAAACGTTATCTTCAGCACCGGTTGCAGAAGAAGTGAAAAAACAACCTTTGACCGATGATGTAGTTCAAGGTCTTGCTGATTATTCAAAAATAGATCACATTGTCTTTGGTTATGATCAAGTAAAAGGCTCCGCAAACATGGGGGCAGTGACTTTGAAAAAACTATTGAAAGAAAATGAATTGAACTATCCTGTAACAGTAGTGCCGATCAGTGAATTGCAAGATGAAACAACGGCGTTAATCATCACTAATGAAAGTGAGACAGTCAAAGCAGAACAACAAGCACCAAGTGCGACACATGTACTTTTGACCGATTTCGTTGCTTCGGAAAAATACGACAAAGTCATTCAAAACTTAAAGAAATAAGTAGTCTTTTTCACAGAATCGTATTACTCTTAAAGCAGTGAGGATTCTCACTGCTTTTATCCTTTTGACATTATTGGAGGAGATAATGTGTATTTTTCGATTCGTGAAAAAAAGATACTTTCCCTTTTATTAGATTATCCCAACGGTATCACGCCGGAGGAATTGCAAGATATTTTACGAGTCAGCAAGCGAACGGTCTATCGCGAGATTTCAAGTATTGAAAAGACCATCAAATCGCAAGACATCCAAATCATCAAACCACGAGGCGAAGGCTATCGTATCGTTGGAGAATCGCTGAACCTGGAACAGTTGCAGCAGCAGCTTGGTGAAAAACAAGCAGAATTATTCACAGATAATGTTCAACGACAAAGTGCGATTGTCTGCTCTTTATTATTAATGGACGAAGAAGAGACGATTGAAGGACTGGCGCTTGATTTTAAGGTCAGCCCGGCGACGATTACTTCCGATTTAGCAGCGATTGAAAAAAGTTTGATTGACTATCGTTTAGAATTGCAGCGGCTAAAAGGTCGCGGGATTCGAATCATTGGACGTGAGAAACAGCGCCGCCAGTTATTGAGTAATTTGATTTACAACGGTGTCAGTGAATTTGATTTTTTCCATTTCATTGATTTACTGGATGAATCAGAAACTATGACCAATAACTTCTTTTTAAAATTACTGAGCCAATCAAGTTTATTATTGGCACGTAAGATCTTTGAAAAAATTTCTCAACAAGCTTTTGAACAAGTGACGGACAATCAATTGCAGCGTGTGTTGATTTTACTTGCTTTGTCGATTGATCGAATGAAACAAGAGCGCTTTGTAGAAGTTGAACAAGAAAACAAGGCCAAGCCTGACAGTATGCAGATTGCAGGTCAGGTGATGATTCAAGTAGCCACAACGATCGAAAAATCAATTCCCCCGCAAGAAGTTCGTTTCTTTGCTTTTCAATTAGAAGGCGTGAATTATAAAAAACCTCAAAATATCTTTATTGATAGTTTTGATGTGGAGTTATCGTATAAAATCAAAGAATTGATTCGGCTGGTTTCTGAAACGACAGCAATCGATTTTCGGAAAGATGAACAATTGTTTAATGATTTATCAGCACATATGGCCGCAGCATTGAAACGAAATTTGACGGTCATCCAAGGTGCGAATAATCCATTGTTGCAAAAGATCCGCGAAAAATATCAACAATTGACTACCGCAATCATCCAAGAATTAGCAGTAGTTTTTCCTGATCATCAATTTACTCTTGATGAGTTAGGGTATGTCGTAATCCATTTTGCGACATCTTTAGAACGTCACCCTAGCGGCCATGCGCTTTCAGCTTTGGTGTTATGTTCAAGCGGAATCGGGACGGCACGGATCTTAGAGAGTCGGATTCACAGATATTTAGATGAGATTCAAAATGTTCAAGTAGCTAAAATCTCTGAAATGAATCAGTTGGATTATAAAAGTTATGACCTGATATTAGCAACGGTCTTTCTACCGGGTTTTCATTTGCCATATAAGGTGATTTCACCGCTGCTGCTAGAAGATGAAATCAAAGAGATTAAAGAATATATCCAGTCATTGCATCCAGATAAAATCAACGAAAATATCAATGAGCTCAAACAAGAACCAAGCGCAGCCTTTGATGAAATCTATGAAACGATGCGAATCGCAAATAATCTATTGCAAAATTTTGATGTCCGATCTGTAAAATCGCAAGAAACGATTGAGCAGACATTAGCTGATATCATTGGACAATTACAAGGAACGATCGTCACCGATGCTAAAAAAGTGACAGATAGAGTGATTGATCGATATTTGGTTGCGCCGATTGGTGTCCCCAAAACAAATTTTGCATTGTTCCATTGTGCAGATGTCCATGTCAAAGAGCCGCTATTTACCATTTATGATTTAGATCAGAAATTTATGATCCAAGGGATGGATAAAAAAAGTATTGAATTGACGCGAGTATTGTTATTGCTCGCACCTGATCCAATGCCAGAAAGTCAACAAAGTTTACTAGGAAAAATCAGTAGTTCAGTGATCGAAAGTGACTTGAATACAGAAATCTATAAATTCGGGAACAAAGAGATCATTTATCAATTATTAAGTTCTTTATTTGTTAAAGAGATTCGAGAAGAGTAGAGCTAGAAAAAGCGGGAGGAATTGTAATGGAATTAAAGCCAGAAATGATTTTATTAGATCAAGGATACACAAATAAGGAAGACGCGATTCGTGCAAGCGGTCAGTTGTTGGTAGAAGCTGGTTGCGTTGAAGAAGGTTATGTCGATGCGATGATTGAAAGAAATAAATTGGTTTCTGTTTACATGGGCAATTTTATCGCGATTCCTCATGGAACAGATGAAGCAAAACATTACGTGAAAAAAAGTGGAATCTCAGTCATCCAAGTTCCAAAAGGTGTTCAATTTGGGAAAGATGATACAGAGGACGTAGCGATGGTATTATTTGGAATCGCCGGGATTGAGAATGAGCATTTAGACATTTTGCAAAAGATTGCGATTTTTTGTTCAGATGTTGAAAATGTAGTAAAATTAGCAGATGCAAAAACAAAAGAAGAAGTCATTGGCTATCTTCAGGAGGTAGAATAACATGCAAGCAACACATTTTGGTGCAGGAAATATTGGACGTGGATTTATCGGAGAGATTTTAGCGAAGAATGGTTTTTCCATTGATTTTGTCGATATCAATGAAACAATCATCGATGCGTTGAAGGAGCGAAAAGAATATACAATCCAGTTAGCAGATGAAAGTCAAAAAGAAATCCAGGTCACAAACGTGGATGGCTTGAATAATCAAACTAATCCGGAGGCAGTCATCGATTCTGTCAGCAAAGCCGATATTGTTACGACTGCAATCGGACCAAATATTTTGCCGTTTATCGCAGAATTGATTGCAAAAGGCATCCAAAAACGTCGTAGTGAAGGGAACACAGCTTTTTTAGATGTCGTTGCTTGTGAAAATATGATCGGCGGGAGCCAATTTTTGTTTGAAAAAGTGCAAACATTCTTGTCTGCTGAAGATTTGGCGTATGTTGAACAATATGTAGGTTTCCCCAATGCAGCTGTTGACCGGATTGTACCGGTCCAACATCATGATGATCCGTTATTTGTTTCTGTCGAACCTTTCAGCGAATGGGTCATTGATGCAACGCAAAGCAAAAATAAAAACTTGCGTCTAACGGATGTGGAATATGTCGAAGATTTAGAACCGTATATTGAACGAAAATTATTTTCAGTTAATACAGGTCATGCGACAGTAGCTTATACTGGTGCATACAAAGGGTACGAAACAATCGATGAAGCAATCGCAGATGAAACAGTGTTAGAAAAATTACGTGCCGTACTAGGCGAAACAGGCAGCTTATTAATCAATAAATGGGATTTTGACAAGGAAAAACATTTTGCTTATATTGATAAAATTGTTAGCCGTTTTGAAAACAAATATATTTCAGACAGTATCAGTCGTGTCGCTCGCACGCCGATTCGTAAATTAGGCTATGACGAACGCTTTATTCGTCCGATTCGTGAATTAAAAGAACGGGATTTGTCCTATGGGAATCTAGTTGATGTCGTAGCGATGATCTTGAAATACGATGATCCAAAAGACGAGCAAAGTGTTGAATTGCAAAGCTTATTAAAAGAAAAAACTGTTTCAGAAGTCATTCAACAAGTCACTGCCTTAAAAGATGATCAACTGATTACAGAGATCGTGACAAACTATCAAAAATAAACTTCTCTGACTCCTGCTCAATATTTTGAGCGGGAGTTTTTCTGTGTCTAGTTGTAAAAATGATAAAAAATTAATTTTTGGTCTAGACTTGTTGAAAAAAATAGGAAATGATGATAGGATTGGTGTATACCAAAATGATAAAGGAGCGTTTACCCATGAAAGTAATTCGCGTGAAAGATGCCAATGAAGGCGGAAAAAAAGCATTTGAAATCATCAAAGATGGAATGGCAAACGGTGCAAAAGTGTTAGGATTAGCAACTGGTAGTACTCCTGAAACTTTATATAAAGAAATGACGTCTAGTGAGTTAGATTTTTCAGAAATGACTTCTGTAAACTTAGATGAATATGTTGGATTAGCTGGCGACGATGTTCAAAGTTATCGCTACTTCATGAATGATCAACTATTCAACCAAAAACCATTTAAAGAAACTTTTGTTCCTAATGGTAAAGCTGAAGACTTAGCTGCTGAATGCAAACGATACGATGGCGTGATTGCTAATCATCCAATCGATCTACAAGTATTAGGGATTGGCCGCAACGCTCATATCGGTTTCAATGAACCAGGGACACCATTTGACGTGACTACTCATGTCGTTGAATTGACAGAATCAACTATTGAAGCCAACAAACGTAATTTCGAGAAAGTTGAAGATGTTCCAACTCATGCATTGTCAATGGGAATTGGTTCAATCATGCAGAGCAAAAAAATCTTGTTGATGGCTTTTGGTACTGATAAAGCCGACGCAATCAAAGATATGATCAACGGTTCAGTAACAACAGATGTTCCAGCAAGTGTGCTGCAAAATCATGCTGATGTAACAGTAATCGTTGACGAAGATGCAGCCAGCAAATTATAAAATGTAACGGTTTGTACCAAGGATATTTCCTTGGTACTTTTTTATTTAAAAAATCCGATGACAAACAACCGTTTAGTAAAAATGTTTAAACAGAACACCTTGCTTCTTATTCTTTCTTTGGCTATAGTGAAAACTAGAGAAATTTTTAGGAGGCTAGCAGAAGCGATGCGTTTAGATAAATTTTTAGCCGAAGTTGGTTTAGGAAGTCGCAAAGAAGTTAAACAATTGATCAAACGAGGTCAGATTACTGTCAATCAACAGCTTGAAAAATCAGATAAGCGGCAGATTGAGCCAGCAAAAGATCTCGTCATGTTTCAAGATGAACGATTGCATTATCAAGAATTTTACTACTATTTATTGCATAAACCTGCTGGGGTCGTTAGTGCGACGGAAGATAAGCGCGATCGAACAGTCATCGATTTATTTGATGAAAAAGATTTTCGTAGTGATTTGTTTCCGGTTGGACGACTTGATAAAGATACCGAAGGCTTATTGCTGATTACAAATGACGGTAAATTGGCCCACGAGCTATTGTCACCGAAAAAACATATAGAAAAAGAATATTATGCTGAGATTGATGGCGTAATGACCAAAGAAGATCAACGACGGTTTATTGAGGGGATTGTATTGGATGGGACGTTGACGTTACCGGCAACATTATTGATCGATGAAACGTCAGAAAAAACATCCAAAGTTCGAATCATTTTACACGAAGGAAAATTTCATCAAGTGAAGCGGATGGTCAAAGCTTGTGGAAAAGAAGTGACCTATTTGAAAAGAATCCGAATGGGAGAGCTGACTTTACCAAATGCATTGACGAAAGGAACCTACCGACCGTTGAGTGCGGCTGAAGTAGACCAGTTAAAAGGTTAAGATACTCATTTTTTTCTTGACCGTGCTATACTAAAAGTATCAGCGAGTTGGAACATATCTAATAAAGATGTTGTTAGCAGAAACGAGGAGGCGATGCTCAAATGGATCTGAAATTATCTGTTTATGAAATTATGTTGCGTTTATTTTTAGCCATGATCATGGGTGGCGCCATTGGAATGGAACGTGAATACAAAAACCGACCAGCAGGAATCCGAACGCATATTTTGGTCTGTATGGGAGCGACCATCATTGCGTTGATCCAAGTAGAGATTGCCGATCAAGCATTGCAATACGCCGCGGCGAAGCCAGAATATGTTGGAGTCGTTCGAGCAGATGAAGCTCGGTTGATTGCACAAGTCGTTAGCGGAATCGGTTTTCTCGGTGCTGGGACGATTATGGTCAGCAATCGGTCGGTCAAAGGATTGACGACAGCTGCTTCGATCTGGGCAGGGGCTGGATTAGGAATTGCGATAGGAATGGGCTATTATACAATCGCTGTTTGCAGTTTTGTTGGAATCATTTTGGCGTTGACTGTTGTAAAACGTGTCGTGAGAATCAATGCTAGTAAAAAACTTGAGATACGCTATATTCATCGAGAAGCAACGAAAGAGTTCATTATGAACTACTTTGACAGTAAAAAAATCGAAGTAGAAGATGTCGATTTTGATGTCGATTTTATGGATGATTATCGAATCTATACCAATGTTTATACCATTGATATGCCACGTGGGATGAATTACACGGATGTGATCGAAGATTTATCGATGTATAAAAACATTACAAAATTACGAATGATTAATATCTAAAAAAAGAAACTCCAGAAAAGGAGTTTCTTTTTTTAGTCTAAACCAATCAAATAATCATCGTCATTCATCGCTTCAACATGACCAAGCAAGTAACCATTGCCCACTTGTGAGAAGAAGTCGTGATTGCTCGTCCCGGTAGAGATTCCATTCATAACGATAGGGTTCACATCATCTGCGGTGTCTGGGAATAATGGGTCCATCCCAAGGTTCATCAAAGCTTTGTTGGCATTATAACGCAGAAATGTTTTAACCTCTTCTGTCCAACCGATTTCGTCATACAATTCTTCGGTGTAATGTTCTTCATTTTCATACAATTCATAAAGCAGATCATACATCCATTCTTTCAGACGTTCTTGTTCGGTTTCAGGCAATTCGTTATAACCGCGTTGGAATTTGTAACCAATGTACGTTCCATGTACCGATTCGTCACGGATGATCAATTTAATGATTTCTGCAACATTGGCTAATTTATTATTTCCTAAATAATACAACGGCGTATAAAAACCAGAATAAAATAGAAATGTTTCTAAAAAGACACTGGCGATTTTTTTTTCTAACGGCGTACCATTTTTGTAGATTTCATTGATTCGTTCCGCTTTTTTTTGCAAGTATTGATTCGTATTGGTCCATTCAAAAATGTCATCAATCTCTGATTTAGTGTTCAATGTACTGAAAATAGATGAATAACTTTTGGCGTGAACAGATTCCATAAATTGAATATTGTTAAGAACGGCTTCTTCATGGGGAGTACGGACATCTTTGCGTAACTGATCCATGCCGCTTTCAGATTGGACAGTATCCAATAGTGTCAATCCACCAAAAACATATCCAACAACCGTTTTTTCTAAGTCTGATAGTTTCCGCCAATCATCTAAGTCATTTGATAACGGAATCCGTGTATCCAACCAAAATTGTTCCGTTAATTTTTCCCAGGTTGATTTATCGATGATGTCTTCAATCTCGTTCCAGTTAATGGCTTCATAATAAGTTTCTGCCATGTTTTTTCCTCCTATCACTCTTTTGCTAACACACAAATTTTTCCCTCTTGAGATTTACTCAAGAGGGACGTTGTTAAATGACGCAGCTCTCACATTGGTTCGAACCAATTTCTTCTGCATCATCGGTAAAGGTGCGGACGTAATAAATTGATTTGCATCCTTTGTAAAAAGCGTAATTACGTAAAATATTCAAGTCGCGTGTCGTTTGTTTGCTTTCTGTCTTCCATTCATATAAGCCTTCAGGAATCTCAGAACGCATAAATAAAGTCAAACTCATGCCTTGATCGATATGCTGTTGTGCGGTTGCATAAACATCAATCACCTTGCGCATATCCATATCATAAGCTGAAGTGTAATACGGCAGTGTATCATTATTTAAGTAAGGCGCAGGATAATAAATCTTGCCGATTTTCTTTTCTTGGCGTTCTTCAATCAGACGAGTGATGGGATGTAAACTAGCGCTCGTGTCATTGATATAAGAGATTGAACCATTTGGAGCAACGGCTAACCGATTTTGATGATACAAACCATCTTTTTGGACAGCTTCTTTTAAGGCTTGCCAATCTTCAGCTGTAGGGATAAAGATTTCTTTGAAAATCTCTTTGACTTTATCAGTTTTTGGTACAAACTCGCCGGCTGTGTATTTATCAAAATATGAACCGTCGGCATAAGCTGATTTTTCAAAGTTATGAAAGACCGTTTGCCGTTCTTTGGCAAGTTCGTTACTTTCTACTAACGTCCAATAATTCAGTAATGTAAAATAGATATTTGTAAAATCGATGGATTCTGCTGAACCATATTCCATCAAATGCTTAGCAAAGAAACTATGCAAGCCCATCGCTCCAAGTCCGATTGTATGATTTAACTTGTTACCATTTTGGATTGAAGGAACAACGTCGATATCTGATTCATCTGTCACAAAAGTCAGTGCACGCACCATCGTCCGAACAGATTGACCAAAATCAGGACTGTCCATCAAATTGACGATATTGGTTGAACCAAGGTTGCAGGAAATATCGGTCCCTAATACGTCATATTCTTGCCGACCATTGATTACTGAAGGGGTTTGGACTTGTAAAATCTCAGAACATAGATTGCTCATAACGATTTTTCCATCAATCGGATTGGTACGATTGGCTGTATCGATATTGATGATGTAAGGATAGCCTGATTCTTGCTGCAATTTAGACAATTCATTCTCTAAATCACGGGCACGGATCTTTTTCTTACGGATATTTGGATTGGTGACTAAGTTATCGTATTCTTTTGTGATATCGACATAAGAGTAAGGGACACCATATTCGCGCTCAATACCATAAGGGCTGAACAAATACATCTCTTCATTTTTACGGGCTAATTCATAAAATTTATCAGGAACGGTCACACCTAATGAAAGAGTCTTCACGCGGATCTTTTCATCAGCATTTTCTTTTTTGGCGGATAAGAACATCTCGATATCTGGATGGAAGACATCAAGGTAAACAACACCAGCGCCTTGACGTTGTCCTAATTGATTAGAATAAGAGAAACTATCTTCAAATAATTTCATTACTGGAACGACACCGCTTGCGGCTCCTTCAAATCCTTTAATCGGTGCGCCGGCTTCGCGTAAGTTTGATAAATTGATTCCGACGCCACCGCCGATTCGTGATAATTGCAAAGCAGAATTGATGGAACGCCCAATACTGTTCATATCATCTGTCACTTGGATCAAAAAACAAGAGACTAATTCACCACGCCGTTTTCGTCCAGCATTTAAAAATGAAGGAGTAGCTGGTTGGTAGCGCTGATGGATCATTTCATCCGCAAGTGCTAGAGCCAATTGTTCATCTCCATCCGCAAAATACAATGCGTTAAATGCTACACGGTCTTCGTAACTTTCTAAATACTCTGTCCCAGCATTGTTTTTTAGAGCGTATTGGGAATAGAATTTATACGCTGCCATAAATGATTTGAAAGTAAAATGTTGGTCAGCTAAATAATCAAACAGTTTTTCAATAAAAGCTGGGGTATATTTGGCGATAAACGCTGCTTCTAAAAAGTTTTCTGTAATCAAGTAGTCGATTTTTTCTTGAACAGAAGAAAAAGTATGCGTATTTGGTTCAACATTTTCTTTGAAAAAAGCAGCTAAGGCTTCTTTGTCTTTGTTTAGTGGAATCTGTCCATTTACTGGACGATTGATTTCATTGTTCAACTTGAAGTAGGAGACGTCTCCTAAGTTTTTTAAACTCATTTCATCACATCTTTCCATTTTTTATCTATAATAAAGAAGAAAACTTTGCAATCGTGGGACCGCAAAGTTTCAAATTAGGCTAATGCTTTCAATTGGTCTGGACGAAAACCGATAATGGTTTGTTGTCCACCGAAAATAACTGGGACACTCTGGAAACCTTGTTCTTGCAAAAAACTCAAAGCTTCGGGTTCATGGTCGATATTGACCTCTTCGAAGGAGATTTGGTTATCAGTTAAATAACGTTTTGTCATTTTACACTGCATACAATTATTTTTAGAATAGACTTTTACCATAAGACTACCTCCCTTGATTTCTACAATTACCAGTATAAAAGATGTAGGGAAAAAGTCAATTGTTTAATACTATATATTGTGGTGAGAAATGATTGGTATACTACTCTTTGTGTTTTTGCAAAAATAATGAAAACGGACGGTTGCAAAGAAAAATCCCTTTACAGAATCCAAAAAAATACGGAAGAATGTTTTTTTTCGCTAAATAAGTTTTTTTTAATAACGAAAATCAAAAAACGATACAAATAAATTAGAGATTGTCAAATAAGTTGCTTAGAAAAAAGTGAAAATCTCCGACCTTTCATTGACTTTGGAATCAAATGAAGCTATTCTTAGTGAGAAAGATTCTCATTATTAATTAGCTTCAGAAGTTGAACAGTAGGGTGGAGAAAGAGATGACAACTTTGGCAGATGTTTCATTGAACCATGTCGTTCAAATTGCTGAAATGACTTTAGACAATGAAGTAAAACATCGACTGCAGGATCTAGGCATAGTCGTTGGCTCAAAAATCGCGGTCGTGAATCATTCTGGAGATAACGGAATTATTCTATTACATAATACACGGCTGGCGTTATCCCAGTCTTTATTAAAAAAAATACTTGTGAAGGAGCTCACGGAAGATCTACAGACGTGGGTCTCATTGGATCAATTATGTGTGGGAGAACAAGGTGTGATTGTTAATGTCCATGGAAGCGGTTCAATTAAGCGGCGTTTGATGGACATGGGATTGACCAAAGGTACACCGATCAAAGTCGTTAAATTAGCGCCCTTTGGTGATCCAATCGAACTACGAGTACGTGGGTATGAATTAAGTTTACGTAAAAGTGAATCAGAAATGGTAGTTGTGGCAAAGGAGGAGGAGTAGATGACAAAGATGCATATTGCTTTAGCGGGAAATCCTAACAGTGGAAAAACAAGCACCTTTAATGTCTTGACTGGAACGAATCAGTTCGTTGGAAATTGGCCCGGAGTTACAGTCGAACGCAAAGAAGGAATCTATAAAAAAGATGCGGCAGTAATCATCGATGATCTGCCGGGGATTTATTCACTATCGCCTTATTCCCCAGAAGAAGTAGTGGCACGAGACTATCTGCTCTCAGGGACACCTGATGCCATCGTGAATATCATTGATGGCACCAATCTTGAACGAAATCTTTACTTGACCACGCAACTGATTGAAACAGGGATTCCAGTAGTAGTTGCGGTGAACATGATGGATGTCATAAAAAAAAGTGGAAAACAAATCAACTTAGACAAACTGTCCTACGCTTTAGGCACGCCAGTAATTGGCATTAGTGCATTGAAAAATTGGGGGCTGGACAAAGCACTCACTGAAGCGGTTCATCTAGTCAAAAAAGGTGTGGAAGAAATCAATTTCCCCCACTACGATAGGCGATTAGAAGCAGCACTTAGCGAGGTCGAAACGGTTTTAGGCAGTACGGTTCTAACTAAATATAGTCGCTGGTATAGTTTGAAATTATTTGAACGGGATGAACGTGCGCAACGTGAGTTGAATCTAAGTACAATCCAGCAAAAAGATTTAGAAGAAATTATTAAAATCACTGAAAAAATATTTGGTGAAGATGCGGAAAGCTTAGTGATTAACGAACGCTATAATTTCATCACAGATCTAAAAACGCTGTGCGTAGTTGAAGATGACCAATTCAAATTATCTGTTTCAGATAAAATCGATCAAATCGTTACCAACCGTTTTTTGGCACTGCCGATTTTTGCTTTGGTTATGTGGTTGATTTATTACATTGCAATTCAGACAATCGGCACAATGGGTACTGATTGGATCAATGAAAATCTGTTTGGCGACATCATCCCAACGTTTGTCCAATCGACTTTACAGTCGTGGGATGTGGCTATCTGGATGCAACAATTGATTTTAGATGGAATCCTTGCAGGAGTTGGTGCAGTTTTAGGCTTTCTCCCACAATTGATTGTACTTTTCCTATGTTTAGCGCTTTTGGAAGACTGTGGCTATATGTCGCGGATTGCTTTTGTTATGGATCGGATTTTCCGTAAATTTGGTTTGTCAGGAAAATCATTTATTCCGATGCTGATTGCAACAGGTTGTGGTGTGCCAGGTGTAATGGCAAGTCGGACGATTGAAAATGAAAAGGATCGGCGAATGACCGTGATGTTGACGACTTTTATGCCTTGTTCAGCAAAACTGCCGATCATTGCTTTGATTGCAGGTGCTTTCTTTCCAAACAGCAGCTGGGTAGCGCCATCTGCATATTTTGTCGGAATGGGTTCGATTGTGTTGTCAGGAATCGCATTGAAGAAAACGCAGCTTTTTGCAGGTGATCCGACGCCGTTTATCATGGAACTTCCGTTATATCATCTGCCACGAATCAGTAATACGCTCCGTTATACTTATGATCATAGTAAAGCCTTTGTCAAACGTGCTGGAACAATCATTTTTATTTCTAGCATTGTAATTTGGTTTATTTCTAACTATAATTTCTCCTTACAAGCAGTAAATGAAAATGAGAGTATATTAGCTGCTCTAGGCGGTGTAATTGCGCCATTATTTGTACCACTAGGCTGGGGCGATTGGCGTGGGACGGTGGCAGCTATCACCGGATTGATCGCCAAAGAAAATGTAATCGGTACTTTTGGAATTTTATATCGTCATGCGGCAGTAGCTGAAGATGGGGTAGAAATCTGGAAATCCTTACAACTAGCGTATACACCGATTGCTGGTTATTCATTTCTTGTCTTTAATTTACTATGTGCACCATGTTTTGCAGCAATTGGTGCAATCCATCGTGAAATGGGCGATGCAAAATGGACATGGCGTGCGATCGGCTATCAATGTGGTCTTGCTTATGCGGTAAGTTTTATTGTCTATCAGTTTGGTCATGTGATTTTTGAAAATGGGAAAATCGGTATTGGATTGATGTTAGCAGCAGTAGTATTAATCGCGATGATTTACTTTGTTATAAGAAGACCTGTTAAGCAAACACCGTCCATTACGATTGAAGAAATTAAAGAGGTGAAAGAATGGCAACTATAATCTTGAGCATTTTAATCTTTGGTGGTGCGGGAGTAATTATTTATCGGCGAGTTAAAAACGGTAGTTCTTGCGAAGATTGTAATAGCAGTTGTCCAGTGAAAGAAGAACAACAGCGGCATTAAATTGAGATTCGGCATTTGCCGGATCTTTTTTTTGTATTTTTACTAATAAAAATACTAGCACGTCAATATTTGATGATTGGCATAGATAATGCTGAAAGAAAATCTAACGATTGATGGGGAAAAAATAAATAGAAGAGTTGACAATTGTTAGGTACCGAACTATAATAACGAATGAAATTAAGTTAGGCGCCTAACTATATGAATAGAAAAGGAGAATTTATCATGAGTGAGTTCACCAAAGATTTGATGCGTCAATTACGTTTTATCAGCTCTGCTAGTAATGCTTTTATGAATAGACGGCAACGATTGAATGGACAACAACGTGTTTTAGTAATTTTAGCAAAAGAAGATGGCTTGATTCAAAGTCAGTTAGCTGAAATTTTGGACATACGTCCAAGTTCATTGGCTGAATTAATGAAGAAGATGGAGAAACAAGGAGATGTGATACGAAAAGCAGAAGAACAGGACAAACGGATCAAACGCGTCTTTTTGACTGAAAGAGGAAAGCAAAAAGCACAACGGTTCAACAATGATCAGGATATGAGCGAGGCTTTTTTTGCTGGACTGACAGATGAAGAACAACAGAATTTTAGTGAGTATCTGCAAAAAATTTCTGCTGGGTGGCAAGAAGAATTTCAGAAACAGTCGGGGCGATTTGTAGATCCTATGGACCGTCTACGTCAGATGCAAGCCATTCGTGAACAATTTTCCGAAAATTGGCAAGACGATTGGCGAAAGCTTTCGCGAGAAGAGCAACATCGCATGCGAAATCAAATGAGACGTGAGATGCACAATGTCTCAAGAGATTTTTCCCGTAATTTCAATCATGATTTTAGGTCGAATTTTTGGAACAATCATGACTGCTTAAAAAAATCAGATAAACCGGATCATTCAGCAGATACAGAATGGGAAGATTTTTAACGGAAGAAGGAACCAAAATGGCTCAAAATAAAAATGTCGCATCAAAGCAAACGACGAAAGATACTAAAAAAAGTAACTACAAGTTAAAAGATTTTTTGCGCTTAATCTTGAGTGTCAATCCTAAAAAAATGTTGTTTATCATCGGATTAGTATTAAGTTTACTGACGAGCGGTGCTAGTTTGATTGTTCCGCAACTGACCAAAGGGTTGATCGACACAAGTAGATTGGCACAGATCGATAAAAAAATGCTGCTTGTTTTAATCTTAGCCTTCATAGCACAGTTAGCCTTTGGTGCAATCGGCAGTTTCTTCCTTCGTTTTGTTGGTGAAAGTGCAGTCAAAACACTGCGAGAAAAATTATGGGAACATCTGTTGCAAATGCCTGTCAGTTATTATGACGATCATAAATCAGGCGAGAGCAGTTCACGTCTTGTTAATGATACGACAGTCATCAAAGATTTGGTCGCGACTCAGTTTCCGAATTTTATCACTGGGGCGATTCAATTAGTGGGATCAATGATCATCTTGTTTGTGATGGATTGGAAGATGGCAGCAATGATGTTTTTAGCTGTACCGATCATGGCATTAATCATGCTGCCGATCGGACGGGTCATGTCTCGTCTAGGTCGACAATTACAATCGGCAACTGCTGATTTCAATGCAGAAGCTAGTGAGAAATTATCAGAGATACGATTGATCAAAGCTAGTAATGGGGAAAAATTTGAAAAAAATAGCGGCGGTTCATTTATCAACAAAATTTTTACTCTAGGGATTAAAGACGCAAAAGTGGAAGCCATCTTGCAACCAATCATCACAACAGTCATGTTAGGATTATTTGTGGGGATTTTAGGTTATGGGGCTGTCCGAGTGCAAGCGGGAACTTTGACTAGTGGTCAATTGGTCGCTTTCTTATTATATTTGTTCAATATCATGATGCCAGCAGCTAGTTTTGCACTGTTCTTTTCACAAGTGCAAAAAGCTATGGGAGCAACCGAACGAATTGAACAAATTTTGAAAACGGATCTGGAACCAATTAAGACTGGAAAAAGCATAGATGTTGCTGGTAAAATGATCAAAGCAGAAAATCTTTCCTTTCATTATGTTGCAGATTGTCCAATCTTGAAGAATGTTTCTTTTGAAGAAAAACCAAACACAGTGATTGCTTTTGCTGGACCAAGCGGTGGTGGTAAATCAACAATCTTTGCTTTGTTAGAGCGATTCTATCAACCGACAGAAGGTTCAATAAAAATAGGTGATGATGCCGCCGATTCACTCAGTCTTACTAGTTGGCGCTCACAAATCGGCTACGTTTCCCAAGACAGTGCCGTTTTTGCTGGCAGTATTCGTGAAAATCTACAATACGGCTTGGAACGAATGCTGACGGATGAAGAATTATGGCACGGCTTGGAATTAGCGTACGCAGATCAGTTCGTTCGAGAATTTCCAGAGCAATTGGAAACGGAATTAGGTGAACGAGGAGTGAAATTATCTGGTGGTCAAAAACAACGGATTGCCATCGCACGCGCATTTTTACGTGATCCTAAGATCCTCATGTTAGACGAGGCCACTGCCAGCTTAGATTCACAGTCTGAAGAAAAAGTTCAGCGGGCATTGGATCAATTAATGACAGGACGAACGACATTAGTGATTGCACACCGGCTTTCTACGATTGTTGATGCAGATCATATTTATTTTATTGAAAAAGGGGAAGTAACTGGTCATGGCACACATAGTGAATTGATCGCAACTCACCCACTTTACGCCCAATATGTACAAGAACAAGTTGTAAGCTAAAAAAACGCCTTCGAGTTTTCGAAGGCGTTTTAATTAATAATTTGTCATTTTTTCTTCGTAGGCTCGGATTTCATCTTCATACTGCAATGTGACACTGATATCATCTGACCCACTGATTAATTTTGCTTTCCAAGTTGGGTCGATTTGGAAGGTGTAACAAATTGATCCAGTTCGTACTTCTTGAGCGATTAGATCAACAGTGATGGATTGATCTGCAGGAAGCTGACTCAATTTTTCTCGCATATCTTTTTCCAAGCGAATAGGTAACAGGCCATTTTTCAGTGCATTCATATAAAAGATATCTCCATAACTTCCAGCGATGATTACTTTAAAACCATAGTCTTGGATAGCCCATGCAGCATGTTCCCGTGAAGAACCTGAACCAAAATTTTCTCCCGTGACTAGGATGGTTGAATCTTTTCGCTCAGAAGTATTCAAAATAAAGTTGGGATTCGGTGATCCATCGGCTAAATAGCGCCACTCATCAAAAAGATGTTTTCCAAAGCCGGCTTTGTCAACTTGTTTTAAAAATTCTTTGGGAAGGATTTGATCGGTATCGATATTATCATTCATCAAAGGGACCGATTTTCCTGTATAGCTGGTAAACTTTTCCATTAAATGACCTCCTTACGACTGTCGACAAAATTCCCATGAAGTGCGGCTAATGCGGCCATTACAGGACTGCAAAGGTGTGTACGAGCATCCTTGCCTTGCCGGCCTTGGAAATTCCGATTAGATGTTGAAGCACAATGAACACCGGCTGGTACACGATCAGGATTCATTCCTAGACACATCGAACAACCAGGTTCCCGCCATTCAAAGCCTGCGTCTATAAAAATTTTATCCAAGCCAATCTTTTCTGCCGCTTTGCGAACGGGTCGTGAACCAGGAACCACGATAGCTGTGACGTTCTCATGAATTTTTTTTCCTTTGATGATCTTTGCTGCTTCTTGCAAATCAGACAAACGTCCGTTGGTACAGGAACCGATGAAAACATATCCTACAGGAATATCTGCTGGTGTTTGCCCCGGTTTCAAGTCCATATAATCATAAGCTTTTTGCATGTCAGGCGAAGTAATCTCTGGGAAAGTACCATCAAACGGCACACCCATCTCAGGGTTAGTTCCCCATGTAACAAAAGGAACCAATTCGCTGGCATCTAGGGTCAGTACTTTGTCATAAACGGCATCTTTGTCGGTGTATAACTCTTTCCAAGCATTGATGGCTGTTTCCATATTTTTAGGTGCGTACTCACGATGTGCAACATAGTCAAAAGTTTTTTCATCAGGTGCCATTAGTCCGATTTTTGCACCGCCTTCAATCGCCATGTTACAGATCGTCATACGTTCTTCCATTGATAGATTTTCAATGGTTTCTCCATAAAATTCAGCACCATAACCCACGCCAAAATCGGTCCCATATTTAGCGATCAATGCTAAAATAATATCTTTTGCATAAACACCTTTAGGTAATTTTCCCGTAATCTCAATCCCCATGTTTTTAGGTTTGTTTTGCCAAAGTGTTTGAGTAGCAAAAACATGTTCCACTTCACTCGTACCAATCCCAAAAGCTAAAGCACCGAATGCTCCGTGAGTCGCCGTGTGCGAATCACCACAAACGATTGTTTTCCCTGGTTGCGTCAAACCAGTCTCGGGACCGACCATGTGGACGATTCCTTGTCGATCACTACCATTGTCGCAAAGCTGTACGCCAAACTCTTGACAATTTTTTCTTAACGTATCGATTTGTTTCTTTGCAATCAGATCGGTGAAATTAAAAATATCCACAGTTGGTACGTTGTGATCCATCGTCGCAAACGTCCGCTCTGGGTGACGTAGTGTTCTGCCAGCTTCACGAATTCCTTCAAATGCTTGAGGGGAGGTTACTTCATGGATCAAATGCAGATCAATATAAAGTAATTGTGGCGCACCTTCATTCCCGTGGACGACATGTCGGTCCCATAGTTTATCAAATAGCGTTTTTCCCATAGTTTATGCTCCTTCCAATTCTTGAATCACAGCTTCAGTAAATTGGGCTGTTGTTGCTTGACCACCTAAGTCATGTGTCAACAATCCTTTTGACAATATTTTGTCACAAGCGTCTTCAATGGCTTGCGCTGCCGTTTCTTCTTGAAATGATTGTCTCAGCATCATCGCTACAGATAAAATCATCGAGATTGGATTGGCGATTCCTTGTCCTGCAATATCTGGCGCAGAACCATGGATTGGTTCGTAAAGAGACGGACCAGCCGTACTGTAACTAGCACTTGGCAACACCCCTAATGAACCGGGCAATACGGAAGCTTCATCACTTAAGATATCGCCGAATAAATTGTCAGTGACAATCACATCAAAAGCTTTTGGATTTTGGATTAATTTCATCGCAGCCGAATCAACATACTGATGTTCCAACCGACAATCAGGGTATTCTTTGGCAATTTCTTCTGCTGTTGCGCGCCATAATTTACTAGAAGCAAGAACGTTTGCTTTATCTACTGAAGTTACTTTTTTTCCACGACTTTGTGCCAGCTTAAAAGCAGAGTGGAGGATTCGTTCGATTTCATTTTTTTGATAGCGTGCGGTATCATATGCCATCTGTTCTGTTAGCTCACGTGGCTCTCCAAAATAAATCCCGCTGCTTAATTCTCGTACAATAATCAAGTCAGTTCCTTCGATAATCTCCGGTTTTAAAGGCGAAAGATGGATTAAGGCAGAAGAGACGGCTACTGGACGAATGTTTGCAAATAAATTCAAAGCCTTTCGAAGAGCTAGTAAGCCTTTTTCTGGCGTATCTGACATTTTTTCCCATTTAGGACCGCCAATTGCTCCTAATAAAATTGCATCGGCATTTTGACAAGCAGCCAATGTTTTTTTAGGTAAAGAAGCACCAGCTTCATCAAGTCCAGCACCGCCGAAAGGATGTTCTTCCAGCTCAAAAGAGTGAGAGCATTTTTTTGCGACAGCGTCCAATACTTGAAGGCCACTTGCCATAATCTCTGGTCCAATCCCATCACCAGCTAAAACCACAATTTTCTTTTTCATTTTTTTACTCCTATCTTTTATTTAAATAGCATTTCTCTGTTGTGAAAAAAGTCGCATTGATCTTAGCTAGTCGTTTTAAATCGATTGCTGGCTTTTACATATGCCTTAGCAGAAGCTTGTAATACATCAAAGTCTACACCGATTCCACGAAATTCTTGTTTTGTTTTTTCATCACGAATGGTTACACGAACTTCAGCCTGTGCATCTTCGCCGCCCGTCAGTGCTTGAATCTCATATTCTGTGAGTTCGATAGTTTGTTGGAACAATTCATCAATGGCATTGTAGATTGCTTGGATACTACCTGAACCGATGCGGGAAGCGACTTTTGTTTCATTTTTTTCATTAATGATTGACACGATTGCACCTTGATAACCGTTAGAACTGTATTGGACTTGGACATCAGCTAACTTGAATGCTTCAGTTTCTTCACGTGATTGGTCGGCCAGCAAGGCAATCAAATCTTTAACAGTAATTTGTTTTTTCTTATCAGCCAATCGTTTGAATCGTTTGAAAGCTTCTTTACTATCAAGGTCTGTCAATTGATAGCCAAGTTCTTCTAATTTTGCATTAAAGGCATGGCGTCCTGATAATTTTCCGAGTGGGAGCGAGTTTTGTGTGACGCCTACCATAGTAGGTGTGATGATCTCGTAAGTCTCAGGATTTTTCAAGACACCGTCTTGATGAATGCCAGATTCGTGTGCATACGCATTGTCACCGACAACTGCTTTGTTTTTAGGAACAGGAATACCCGAAAGATGAGCAACCAATTCACTTGTTCGTTTTGTTTCATTTAATACGATATTTGTTTCACACTGATAAAAATCTTTGCGGATTGCTAATGCCAGTGCGACTTCCTCTAACGCTGTATTGCCAGCACGTTCGCCGATACCATTGATGGCACCTTCAACACGATTTGCCCCGTTTTCAATCGCAGCTAGAGCATTTGCTGTAGCCATTCCTAGATCATCATGACAATGTGAAGAAAAAGTAATTTCTTTTTCACTATGGATATTTTCAATCAATGACTTAAAAATAGCTCCATATTCAGTTGGGTTTGAATAGCCAACGGTATCAGGGATATTGATAATCGTGGCTCCAGCATCAATCGCTGTTTGGACAGCTTCTAACAAGAAACCTTTTTCAGTTCGTGAAGCATCTTCTGGCGAGAATTGAACTTTTTCAAACAAACTATGAGCATAACGAACATGTTCTTTAATAGAAGCTAACACTTCTTCACGTGTCATTTTTAATTTGTATTGCATATGGACATCACTCGTTGCTAGGAAAACATGAATCTGTGGATCAACCGCTTCTTTTAGTGCTTCATACGCCCGATCAATATCTTTTTTCTGGCAACGTGCCAATCCTGTCACAGTCATTTTCTTTACTTGTTGAGCGATGGTCTGGACAGCTTCAAAATCACCGGGTGAGGCGATGGGAAAGCCTGCCTCAATAACATCGATGCCCCATTTTTCTAGTTGAAGTGCAATCTGAACTTTTTCTTTTGTATTAAAATTTACGCCAGGTGTCTGTTCACCATCTCTTAATGTGGTATCAAAAAATTGAATCTTTCTCACTTTGCTTCCTCCTTCAGTCAAAACGGGTATAAAAAAAGCACTCCATCACAGAAAGACCATTTCTTCTGCGATGCAATGCGAATAGGGACTTCATGAAATAAATTTCAGAAAGTCCCACCTATAATAATAAAGTTGCGTTATAAGATATTGTTGATTTTGTCATAGCAACCACCCGTTTATTGTCAGAATTTTTAAAAAATTATTGTACTCATCGTATAAAAAAAATTAAACCTTGTCAAGCGTATAATTAAAAAAAGATTAGATTTTGTTTATAAAAACTCATTTAATATCATAGAAAGAAATACAAAACAGTCAATGAGAGGATCTTTACTCCATAGATAAAAAAGCGGATCTACGCTTGTTTTGAATCATTTTTTTTGACTAGTAGATGTATCCGAATAAAAAAATTGATGAGTCTCATTAGGAAATCTAGATCTATTTATTAAAAATAAATGGCTAAATCTAACTAGTTAGTTATAATTCCAGAATGGTCTTAGAAAAGATAATTGGGGGAATATTTTAGTTTTGAGCTTTGTCTAAGAGGTACGACGAAGATGATATAGGTAGGGGATGTGTGAATATATGTACGTTTTAAAAATAACTGAAAGTCGAATTTTCATGATATTTCCAGGGAATATAGAGTTAAAAATTCAAAGAACGAAAGTGATTATGGGGGTTTCTAAGAGATTTGATAATGAATTACATATATAAGCCACAACGGTCGAACCAATTTAAGACGAGATATTGTTCAGGCATTGTGACTAAGTTTGACTAAAAATGGTATGATGACTCCAAATCTAAACTTGATCTTTTCAAATCAACAAAATTTTATAAAGATTGTATCCTTTCAGTTAGTGCTTAGTCTGAGAAAAATTACTTCTCGTTAATTTATTTTTGAATACTATAAAAATTGTGATTAACTAACACTAGGATTTTGGTATAATGAAAACATCATTTTTAAAGAAAAGGTGTAATAATGAGTTCAAAGATAAGTAAAAAAGAAGTTTTAAGAATGTTACTATTCCTTGCAATTGTCGTATTTTTGATGATATCAATACAAGTGTATAAGAAAGCCATTTTTCTAGGCGATGATATAACTTTTCATTATCAGAGATTCTATGAAATGTTTATGCAAATAAAGAATGGAAATATGAATTATTTTCAGTCAATCTACTCGTTCAATAGTAGTGGAAGGATTATCAATGCTTTATATGGATATGATTTTGCTTTTATTCAAGGAATAATCTTATTTTTATTTAGGTCATGGGCGAAGTTCCAAATAGTGACTTCATTTTTATGTTTTTATACAAGTGGAGTTTCAATGTATTTCTTAGCACGGACGATTAAATTAAGTCCGAAATTTTCGTTTATTGGATCTGTCATGTATATGACCACGTCGGTTGTTTCTTCGTATCCCTTATACCAAGCATTTAATGGGTGGGGAGCTGCTTTCGTACCGCTACTATTTATTCCTGCAATAAAATCTGTGGTTGATTCAAAAGAGAGAATTAATCCGGTTTATCTTGCTATTCCAGTCAGTATTTTATTGTCTGTTCATACTCTGTCTGCACTCATTGGTGTTTTAGCGATTGTTCCATTTTATATTGTAAGTTTCTTATTAGAAAAAAATAAATTACAATGGATAAAAAATGGGTTTATAGCAGTACTATTAACTTTGTTGATGGTTGCAAATACGATTTTCAGCTATGTAGATGTGTACTCATCGAACAAAATATACGGTCCCACATTGATACAAAAGATGTCTGATTTTAGTGCTATACCAACTTTAGGTGGAAATGATTTGAAAAGCTTAGGTCTGGTTGTTTCAATTGTTTTCATTTTCCAGATAGCCTACTCAATTTTAAATTGGAAAAAATACCCACTAATTTATAAGTTAATAAATTCAGTGGGAATAGTATTTTTGATTTTATCATCTACTATTATTCCTTGGGATGCTTTAGCAGCGAGACTTGATTTTCTACAAATTTTACAATTTCCGCATAGATTCCTAATGATAACCTATGTTTTACTATTACTAGGTTTTCTAATATCTATGAGTAGTCTATACAGTAAACTAGAAGAAGCAAATAAAAATGTTCTATTTTCAATTGTGGTAACAATTACCGGATTAATGATTTTTGGGTTAAACAGTGCGATCACAAATAAGACTACAATTTGGTTCAGCGATTCACCTCAAAATAATGGAAATAACGGGTATGCGCTTAGGGAAAGAAATCCACAGAAAATTCGAGATGGATTCAAAGATAAAGATTTAACAAAAGCATTTGGTATTGTTGTAAAGGGTACAAGTGATTATCTTCCTATGCCAAAAAATGAAGATGCAAAGAGCCTTCTAGATAAGGGGCCTTATGGAATGTACTATAGAGAAATAGTAGATAATCAAATTGGTTATAAAAAGAAGATTTCTGATAATGGATCAATAATTATAAGCTGGAAAAACAATGATGAAAAAACTGTAGAAAAAGTAGTACCAGTCATTATTTACGGGCACTCAATTGTAAGATTAAACGGTACTGAAATCAAGCCTAGTGATCTTTCCAAAACAGATATTGGAGTAGCAAAAGTAAAATCAAAACCTGGTATGAATGAACTAGTTGTTGGCTATAAACCTTTCTTCAGTATGAAAATTATATTTGTTTTAAAAATAATTGGATTAATTTCATCAGCTGTATTTCTGTTCTTAAATAGAAAAAGAAAACACTAAATAAAAACAAGACTAAGGGAAGTTCTTTCTACCTTTAGTCTTGTTTTTGTTCTTTATCTTTTTCAGTTTCTTTTACAATATAGACAGGTCTTTTTTTTGTTTCAAGGAATATCTTTCCTAAATATTTTCCAATTATTCCTATACTTAGTAATTGAATACCTCCAATAAATAGAACTATTGTAACCATTGATGGCCAACCACTTGTGGGATCGCTAAAAAGAAGAGCACGTACAACGATAAAAATCATAGATAGAAGGGCTGCAAAACAAGAAAATGCACCTATAATGGATGCAATGTTCAGTGGCGTCTCTGAGAAATTTACAATACCATCTATTGAGTAATTAAATAATTTCCAAAACGACCAAGTGGTTTCGCCAACGATTCGTTCACGATTCTCAAATGAAATATATTCTGTCTTATATCCTACCCAACTAAACAGACCTTTTGAAAAACGATTATATTCAGTCAATTCTAAAACGGAGTCAACCATTTGTCTGGTCATAAGGCGGTAATCTCTCGCCCCATCTACCATCTCTGTATCGCTAATTTTATTGATTAACTGATAAAACTTTCTTGCAAAAAAACTTCTAATTGGAGGCTCACCTGTTCGATCAGCTCTGCGAGTACCTACGCAGTCAATGTCTGTCGTCTCAATCATTTCAACCATTTGAGGCAATAATTCAGGAGGGTCCTGTAAATCGACATCCATAACAGTGACTAAATCCCCTTTAGAAGCCTGTAAACCTGCGTAAAGAGCAGCTTCTTTACCAAAATTACGTGAGAAAGAGATGTAGCGAACATTTTCATGTTCTGAGGCTATCTTTCGTAATATTTCCAGCGTTCTATCACTTGATCCGTCGTTGATAAAGATATATTCGAATTCATGGGAGAGTCTATCTTTCAATTTTTCCATTTCTGAAAAATATAGTGGGATAGACTCCTCTTCGTTAAAGCATGGAATGATTATTGAAATCATAAAAAACCTCTCTAATTTAAAAATAAATTATTTCCAAGTATAACATATTGAATGAAATATGCGGCAATGAATTATTTATATCCATTGTTGTAAGCAGCACAAAAAATCTTACAGTGAATTTTCTAGATATTAACAGTCGTAATCTATAAGTTTTCTTGATATAAATCTGGTTGAGGAAAATTATACAAAGTATTTACCTTACGGATAAACCCTGGTATATGTTAATGACTATATTTTTTGAAAACTGCCCTTGAGACAAAAAAATACCACATCAAGCGTTTTTTTCTAAACTACCGAAGTAGCCAAAAACGCTTATGTGGCGTGGGTTTGGCACCCAATGGGCCGTGAGGGGCTCGAACCCGCGACCCGCTGATTAAGAGTCAGCTGCTCTACCAACTGAGCTAACGGCCCAAACAAAGTACTTTCATATGGTAGCATTGCAAAAAAAAAAAAGCAAGATGAAACTAAAAAAAATTCCTTAAAACCGTTTTAATTATCTAGTTTCTAAAACTATATTGTATAATTTTCATAATTTTGTTAAACTACCGATGAAAGGGGTTCAAATGATGGAAGATACAAAGCTTAGATCATGGGCAGAAGGATTGAAAGAATTACGCTTGCCTCGCTGGGAAGAGCTGCCTGAATTAGAATTATATATGGATCAAGTAATCACCTTAGTTGATCGCTACTTAGCGCCGTTGATTGAAGATGAGAAACACCAACTTTTATCTAGCGCGATGGTCAATAATTATGTGAAACATAAACTAGTCCCGCCACCAAATAAAAAAAGATACAACCGAAACCATTTGGCGTATTTGATTGCAATCACGTTGTTAAAACAAGTTTTTGCAATTCCCGACATCAATGAATTGATTCGGATGCAATTAGCAATCAACGAACCCAAAGATGCGTATAACGGTTTTTGTACAGTACAAGAAGAAGCATTAATCCAAGTAGCTAAAATTGTTCTAGGAGAAGAAGTCAGTTTGACACGCAGGAGCAAGGATTTTTATTACTTAGCAATGGAAAGCGCTGTCGCTTCATTTACACAAAAAATGTTAGCTGAAAAAATCATTCAATTAGATAAAGAGAAAGAAGGCGAAAATGATGAGTGAAAAAATTGCGATTCTCGTTGATTCTGGGACAGATGTTCCCAAAGAAGTTATAGAAAGCGGCCCCTTTTTTATGGTGCCTTTACGGATCATTTTTAGTGATCGAGAGTATCGTGATGGGATCGATATTAGTTCAGATACTATTTTTCCACTGATCAAAAAAGAGTTGCCTACGACTTCTTTGCCTGATGGGGAGCTGATCCATCAAGTCTTTGACAAAATCAAAGAGCAAGGATATACACATGTAATCATTGTTACGATCTCTAGCGGATTAAGTGGGACGTATAATGCATTGCGAGTACTTGGCGAACACTATGAAGGATTGGTCTTTCATTCGATTGATACGAAAAATGTAGGAATCGGAGCGGGGATATTAGCCATTTATGCAGGGGATTTGGTGAAACAAGGGAAATCTTTTTCTGAAGTCATCAATGAAACAGAAAGTAAGATCACAAAGACAAAAATCTTTTTCAATGTTGATACGTTGGAATATTTACAAAAAGGCGGCCGGATTGGTTTAGTGGCTTCCTTATTAGGGAGTGCGTTAAAATTAAAACCAATCATCTCATGTAATTCAGAAGGCATCTATTATACAGTCGCAAAGGTACGAGGATTAAATAAGAGTATCGACAAGACGATCGGGTTAGTGAAAGAACATATTGGTAATCACAAACGCTTCAATTTAGCAGTGACACAAGCAGATGCACTGGAAACAGCCGAGAAAATCCGCCAACGTCTACATGAATTATTCCCAACAGCGGAAAATATTTATTTTGGTAAAGTTTCACCAGCATTATCGGTTCACACTGGACCTGGTTCAGTAGGGGTCGTCTGTCAAGTATTGGATTGATCTAGTGAATGCTAGTCAAGAAACTATACTCATAAGTATAGTTAACTAAAAAAAGACTCAGTTGAAAAATTAGTTATAGCTAAGAGATCGTGGCAAATGTCATGATCTCTTCTTTCATTTTTTATTAAGTAATACTTGTAAAAAAACCGTCGTCTATTTGAAAAGATGAAACAGTACTGAAATTATTGTATAATAGGAAGGCGTACATACAACTTTATAAAGGTATGAGGTGACTCTTAGTGAAAAAAATTCTAGTAGTTGACGATGAAAAGCCGATTTCGGACATCGTAAAATTTAATTTAACCAAAGAAGGCTATGAAGTCTTTACCGCGTATGACGGTGAAGAAGCCTTGAAAAAAGTCGAAGAAGTCAATCCAGATCTAATTTTATTAGATTTGATGTTGCCTAAAAAAGACGGTTTAGAAGTAGCTCGTGAAGTACGCAAGACTCATGAGATGCCAATCATTATGGTTACAGCAAAAGATTCTGAGATTGATAAAGTTTTAGGCTTGGAATTAGGAGCAGATGACTATGTGACCAAACCATTTTCCAATCGGGAGTTGATTGCTCGAGTCAAAGCCAATTTACGTCGTGGCGGACAAGCGCCTAAAGAAGAAGAACAAACGACGCAAAGTGATTTGACAATCGGTGAATTAACGATTCATCCAGATGCTTATATGGTAACTAAACATGGTGATACGATTGAACTGACCCATCGTGAATTTGAGTTATTGCATTATCTAGCTAAGCACATTGGTCAAGTAATGACGCGGGAACATTTATTGCAAACAGTTTGGGGCTACGATTATTTCGGTGATGTGCGCACAGTGGACGTGACGGTTCGGCGTTTGCGGGAAAAAATCGAAGACAATCCAAGTCATCCGACCTATTTAGTAACAAGACGTGGTGTAGGTTATTACCTGCGCAACCCTGAACAGGAGTAAGTATGGAAAAGAAAGTCCGTTTTTACCGATCAGTCAATTTTAAGATTGCTTTTTCATTTATCTTGATCTTACTGATTTCGATTGAGATCATCGGTGCTTATTTTATTCGTGGACTTGAAAAATCAACCATCGATAATTTCACCAAAGATATGAATCAGCGAGTGTCACTGTTGAGTACGACATTAGGAACTGCGATGGCAGAAGATAGCGAGAATGAAGGCGTGCAATTGCAACGCATCCTTGAGAATAACACTGCTGCAGACATTACTGAGATGTGGGTAGTAGATGATAAAGGAATTGTGATAGCTACTAATGATGTGGGACAAAAGGATTCTATCGTTGGAAAGAAAAATGAATACAGCGATATCGATGATTTTTCAATCAAACAATATGTGACACTGGATGATAATAATAAACGAGTGTGCATCAATGTCCAACCTATTCAATCCCCGACCGGCGATTCGGCTGTGATCGGGGCTCTTTATGTTAAAAGCGACATCGAACAAAAATATACTGAAATCAGCAACACGGCGCTGATTTTCTTTACGGCTTCTTTGATAGCAGGGTTGATTTCAATCGTAGTCTCATTACTGGTGGCACGATCAATCACAAAGCCGATTAAAGAAATGCAAAAACAAGCTGTTCGGATCGCTCAAGGCGATTATTCAGAAAAAGTAGATGTCCAAGGTCATGATGAATTGAGTCAATTGGCTGAGACGTTTAATAAATTATCCGATCGGATTGAAGATGCCCAAGATACGATGGAAGCTGAACGTAATCGTTTGGACAGTGTCTTGACCCATATGACAGACGGGGTTATTGCGACCGATCGTCGTGGAAAAGTTATAACCATTAACGAGATGGCGTTGTCGTTATTAGATACCACTAGCGAACAAGCAATCGGTCAATCAATTTTAACTTTGCTTGATTTGGAAGAAGAGTATACGTTACGGAAATTGCTCGAAACGCCAGATGAAATCTTGATTGATCGTTCAAAATCTGAGTTAGAGGAAGATCGTATGACTTTACGGTCAGATTTTGCAATGATTCGTCGTGAATCTGGTTTTATCAGCGGGTTAGTGGTCGTATTGCATGATGTTACCGAACAAGAAAAAACAGCAGAAGAGCGGCGACAGTTTGTCTCAAATGTTTCTCATGAACTACGGACACCATTAACAAGCGTTCGCAGTTATTTAGAAGCATTGGAAGAAGGCGTCTGGAAAGATGAAAATGTTGCTCCGCAGTTTATCCATGTAACTTTAGGAGAGACTGATCGGATGATCCGCATGATCAATGACCTGTTGAATCTTTCCCGCATGGACTCAGGAGCGCAACAATTAGATCTCGAATTGGTGAATTTTAATGAACTCGTTGATTATGCATTGGATCGCTTTGATATGATGGTAAATAATCAAGAAAAGAATTACCGTATCGTCCGTGAATTTACAGAACGTGATCTATGGGTCGAGATTGATACAGATAAGATTATGCAAGTGATCGATAATATTATGAATAATGCCATCAAATACTCCCCCGATGGCGGCAAGATCGAGGTTCACTTAATGGAGACCCATAATAATGTAGTCTTGAGCATTTCTGATGAAGGACTGGGGATTCCTAAAAAAGATTTGGAAAAAGTTTTTGAACGTTTTTATCGAGTAGACAAAGCACGAGCGCGTCAACAAGGTGGGACAGGACTCGGACTAGCGATTTCTAAAGAAGTCATGAAAGCTCATCAAGGACAAATCTGGGTAGAAAGTGTCGAAGGCAAGGGATCCACTTTTTATATTTCTTTACCTTATGAACCTTACGAGGAGGATATTTGGGAATGAAACTATCAGAGAAAATCATTCGCGTCGCGCTTGTTGCGTTGATCCTGCTCAGCCTCGTTTTGACTTACGCTATCTGGCTAAGTCCTACTTCTAAAACAGCCGATGTGAATACGAGCAAGCAAGCGGTGAAAAATGATCAAAATTATACAAAAGCTACAGATGCTTTTTTACCAATCCGAGGTGTTTGGCATGCAGCAGAAGGAATTTTTCAAACGAGCAGTGAGAATTTATTGGCAACGACGCAAGCGCGTCTAACTGAAGGAACGTATGGTCAACTTCATGAAGTTGCACAAAACGAAGCAGAGATTAAAAAATATTATCATTTAGATAATGGTGTCGAATTAAATTATGAGGGCAGTTTTTCACTGGCTGAGTATGTAAAGGTCTTTGATATGCCAGTCAGTTTGAGTTCGTTAAAAGAAGCAGAAAAAATTGATTTTTCTCAGATTCAAGTTGATTTCTCTAAGAAAAAGCTGCGTTTTTTGAATTACAGTAAAGGCCTAGTATATGAAGCGACGATTTCGGCTGATTTTGCCAGTCTGACTACGGTTTTTCAAAAAAATCAAGGACGCTATTTAGCAATGTCCGATGATGATCCGGGAGCGCCACGCGTATTACGTACCAAAGATCGAGTTCGTTTAAAAAAATATAGCTATATTTTGACGACACAGTCGTATTCGCTTTTCCGCAACGCATTCTTCCAGAATCCAGAACAAGCAAAAGGGGAAGAAGCTAGCGGGACACGTTCTTTTGTCAGCGGCCATGAAGAGCTTATGATGGATGAGCAAAAACGTCTTGTTACTTTTACTGGCGAATTGCCAACGGACCTAACAAAAGAAAGTTCTTACAGTCAAAGCTTTAATTATGTTAGTCGTTTGGGAACAGCAGTTGGAAATTTACGTTACTTTGATCACCATGACGGACAAATCAATTATCGAATTTTTGTCGAAGGTTATCCAGTTTTTAGCCATTCATCCAAAGGCAAGATGAGTGTCAAGATCGAACCCGCTTCAAACACAACATCACCACAAGTTGAAATTGAGACCAGTATGGACACGGTTCAAGTACCGATACCGTCAGATGAAGAAGTTGAGCTGCCTAGTACATTGGAAGTTGAAAACAATCTAGCAGCCGTAGGTATTGATCTTTCTAAGGTTCAAAATTATATCATCGGTTACATTTGGCAAGACATCGATGGCGTAAATAAATTAGTTGCATTGACTCCAGAATGGTTCGTCAAATATGAGAATGTTTGGTATCCGGCAGATCAGCTGATGCAAGGGAACCTAGAAACGGGGGCGAATTAATTGGATTTTAGAAAAATCGAGTGGATTTTCCTTTTCGTTTTTATGGGATTGAATATTTTTCTTTTCAGTATTTACTGGAGTAATCAGCATGAGCAGAGTCTTGTCACAAATTCAAACCAACGAGAAGATATTTTACGTCGTTTGGAAAATGATGAAATCACCATCAAAGATGATGTCTCTGAAGAGCATCGAGAAGGGTATTATCTAAGTGCGGAACAAGACAATTTTGATTCATTGCTAAATGAAGCGGGAAATCAAACGATTGCTCAAAATTCAAACATCTCAGATCGAGTGTTGACCAGTTATCCAAGTAGTCAGGTGACATTTGATTTAAAAAAGGCCACCAATAGTTTCAATCGTCTGATGAACGATAAAGAAATCATTATGGCAGGACAAGAATATACTTACTTGCCAGATGTTTCTAAAAAAGATGAGGAATTGGGGAAAATTGTTGGTGCACAGAGTTATGAAGGTATTCCATTTATCGATGAGACCTCGCGAATAACGCTAGATATAGGAGACGGTGACCAAGTGACGAAATACACGCAGACACGTGTAAAAGAAATTGAACCACTCCGAGAAAAAATGGCACTCTATTCAGAAAAAGAAATTTTGAATACTTTGTACATCAATAATAATATCCCTAGCAAGTCAACGATTACTAATATTTATCTTGGGTATTTCAAAACCCTTGAAGTGCGTGAAAAAAATGTTTATGTCCCTGTGTGGTTTGTTAAGTTAAAGACTTCTGATAAGACGACGCAAATTGAAAAAGTCAATGCTTTAAACAACCAAGTGATCACGAATAATTTAGTTCCGAAGGTGGAAAATCCCTAAAAAGGGTTGTATACTGAGAACAGTTTTAAAAGAGAGGACCAAGTGCTCATGTTAGAAATGAATAATGCCTTCAATGTCAGCATTTTAGCTAGCGGAAGTACAGGAAATTCCTTGTACTTAGAAAGTCCGCAAAAAAGAATTTTAGTCGATGCTGGATTGAGTGGAAAAAAAATCACTTCGCTATTAGCAGAGGTCGATCGAAAACCTGAGGATCTAGATGCGATTTTAGTCACGCATGAACATCGGGATCATATCCATGGTGTAGGCGTGCTTGCAAGAAAATACAAATTACCAATCTATGCCAACGAAAAAACTTGGGAAGCGATGGCTCCTTTAATTGGAAAAGTTGATGTAGCACAGCAATATATTTTTGAAATGGGTAAAGTACTGACTTTTGGTGATTTAGATATTGAAAGCTTTGGCGTTTCTCACGATGCGGCAGCACCGCAGTTTTATCGTTTTTACAAAGATGGTCATTCTTTTGTGACGCTGACAGATACAGGTTATGCGAGTGAACATGTTAGAGGCGTGATCCGGGATGCAGATGCTTATTTAGTTGAGAGCAACCATGATTTAGAGATGTTGCGAATGGGCGCCTATCCGTGGAGTTTGAAGCAGCGGATCTTAGGCGATCGAGGACATTTGTCTAATGATGACGGTGCATTAGTTATGACGGATATTTTAGGAGATCGAACAAAACGTATTTATTTGGGACATTTAAGTAGAGAGAACAATATGAAAGAATTGGCACATATGACGATGGAAGAGACATTGACACGCTATGACCTTGGTGTGAACCATCAGTTTCAAATCTTTGATACAGATCCAGATAGTGCGACTGAATTGTTTGCGATCTAAAAAGATAAATAATTTATTAATGATAAAAGGACTGTGGCCTAAAAAGGTCACAGTCCTTTTATTTAAAAATCAATTGTATACACTAAAATGTTGATTTAAATGATGCGGCTCAATTACTTCATCAATGATGGCGATAGCATAATCTGCCATGCTGATCTCGCTTTTTCCCGCAGCATTTTTTTGTAAATGATCGTCACTGATTTGATAATGACCCGTACGAGTGCCAGCAGGAATAAAATCTGCGGCTGGACTTAGATATGTCCAATGCACGTTCTGTTCAGTTTTTAAGGCTAAAAATGCTTGGTACATATTATAAGCGGTCGGGTAATAATCTGCTTTTGGATCAGAGACATCGATCATGCGGTGACTTTCATCGACAAATAGAGAAGATGCTCCACCTACAACGATCAAACGAGTGTCAGTTCCTTGTAAAAGCGTGCTGAGATGTTTCAAAGAGGTTTGGTGCAGCTCTTCTTGTCCCACCGGTGGGCGAAAGGCATCAATTACTGCATCAAAAGAAGCCAACTCTTCTTTTGTGAGATCAAATAATTCTTTGGCTATGACTGGTACTTTTACTGTTAATTTTTCTGGGTGACGCACGATAGCGGTGACGGTTAGATCACGTGTCAATGCCTCTTTTAAAATCAATGAGCCGGCGTGTCCAGTAGCGCCGATAATTGCTAGTTTCATAAAAGAACCTCCTTTGATTGTTACTTAGTTTTGTTAAATGATGTCGTTTCTCAGACTGCTGAGTACACTTAGTCTAAGGAGTTTCTTTTAAAAAGGCAAAGGATTAGTATTGGATTTTTTATTATCTTTGCAAGGCTAATTGGGTTAAAACGACTAGCAGATTCATTCCTACATGGGTGATCATAGAAGTCCAAATACGCCCACTGTAATGATACATCCCGCAAAATAAAAATCCTAGACCAGCATACAATAGGTAATGCCCATCGTTATGAGCAAGAGCGAACAATACTGAACTTAAAAGTGTGGGAATGAAAAAACCTAATTTGCCTTCTAATGAACCAAAAATAGCCCGTCGGAAGACAAATTCTTCCATGATTGGCCCAGCGATCGTAGTAGCTAAAATAAAAATCATATTCTCTTTAATCAATTGGACGATAGTTTGCGTATTTTGTGAAGAAACCGTTTGGCCTAAAAAACGTTGTTCGACTTGTAAAATAGCCATTTGTACTAATAGGGAGACAGGTATTCCAATAATTCCAATCAAAAATGCGATCAATAGATTTTTCTGGCGTGTTTCTAAGTTGAATAGCTGTGACTTAAAGCGATAGAAAATCATTAAAAAAGCACCGAAAAAATACGCAAATGTCGTCAATTGAATAATTTGAGCAGAAGATACTTGAAAGACGCGTTGAAAGATGACAGGTGAAAATAAAACGAGCCCATAAGTAAAAATTGTAATAAAACTATATTTTTTTTTAGTCATTCGTTTTCCTTTCTAAATATGTACTATTTTAAGTATATCATAATATCTTTCATCCCTTAGCAGGAGAAAATTCAAAAATACAAACGAAGGACTTGCAAAAAGGAACAGAAATGGTATCATAAGAAATGTGAGTTAGCACTCTTATCTGTAGAGTGCTAACGATTTGAAAATTCATTACTAGTTGGAGGGATTTATCGTGTTAAAACCATTAGGTGATCGTGTCGTTCTTGAAGTCACTGAAGAAGAAGAAAAAACAGTTGGAGGCCTAGTCTTAGCTTCTGCGGCTAAAGAAAAACCACAAACCGCTAAAGTTGTAGCTGTTGGTGAAGGGAATGTACTGGAAAATGGTCAAAAAAGTCCAATGCCAGTAGCTGTTGGTGATATGGTAATGTTTGAAAAATACTCAGGTACAGAAGTAAAATATGACGGCAGCGAATACTTGATTATCGCTGCAAAAGATATTATGGCAATTGTCGAATAAAAAATTAATGAGGTGAAAGAATCATGGCAAAAGATATTAAATTTTCTGAAGATGCACGTGCAGCAATGCTTCGCGGCGTAGACAAATTAGCTGATACAGTAAAAGTAACATTAGGGCCAAAAGGACGGAATGTTGTTTTAGAAAAATCTTACGGTTCGCCATTGATCACAAATGATGGTGTAACGATTGCAAAAGATATCGAATTGGAAGACCATTTTGAAAATATGGGTGCAAAACTTGTTTCTGAAGTAGCTTCAAAAACAAATGACATCGCTGGTGACGGTACAACGACTGCGACAGTTTTGACGCAATCAATCGTTCGTGAAGGATTGAAAAACGTGACTGCTGGCGCAAACCCAATGGGAATCCGCCGTGGGATCGAATTAGCGACAAAAACAGCAGTAGAAGAATTACACAGCATCTCTAAAGTTGTTGATTCCAAAGATGCGATTGCTCAAGTAGCTGCTGTCTCTTCTGGCAGTGAAGAAGTTGGTGAACTGATTGCTGAAGCAATGGAAAAAGTCGGCAACGATGGTGTGATCACAATTGAAGAATCAAAAGGGATCGACACAGAATTAGATGTGGTTGAAGGAATGCAATTTGACCGTGGTTATTTATCTCAATACATGGTCACAGATAACGATAAAATGGAAGCAGCTTTAGAAAATCCATACATTTTGATCACAGATAAGAAAATCTCTAACATCCAAGACATCTTGCCGCTACTAGAACAAGTGTTACAACAATCTCGTTCATTATTGATTATTGCAGACGATGTTGATGGTGAAGCATTACCTACATTAGTATTGAACAAAATTCGCGGAACATTCAACGTAGTAGCTGTTAAAGCACCTGGTTTTGGTGATCGCCGCAAAGCAATGCTTGAAGATATTGCAATTTTAACTGGTGCAACAGTAATCACAGAAGATCTAGGTTTAGATTTGAAAGAAGCAACAATCGAAAACTTAGGTACTGCTGGTAAAGTAGTTGTTGATAAAGATAACACAACAATCGTTGAAGGAGCCGGTGACAAGGCAGCTTTGACTGATCGTGTTGAAATGATCAAACGTCAAATCGGCGAAACAACTTCTGATTTTGATCGTGAAAAATTACAAGAACGCCTAGCAAAACTTGCTGGTGGAGTCGCAGTAGTTAAAGTTGGTGCGGCAACAGAAACAGAATTAAAAGAATTGAAATTACGTATTGAAGATGCCTTGAACTCCACACGTGCAGCAGTTGAAGAAGGAATCGTTTCTGGTGGTGGGACAGCATTAGTTAACGTTATTAAAAAAGTCTCTGAATTAGATGCAGAAGGCGATGTAGCGACTGGTATTAAAATTGTTGTCCGTGCATTAGAAGAACCCGTTCGCCAAATCGCTGAAAATGCTGGTTTTGAAGGTTCTGTTGTGATCGATAAATTAAAACATGCTGATCGTGGTACTGGTTTTAATGCAGCAACTGGCGAATACGTGAATATGATCGATGCCGGAATCGTTGACCCAACTAAAGTAACTCGTTCAGCTTTACAAAATGCTGCCTCTGTTTCAGCTTTATTGTTAACAACTGAAGCAGTTGTTGCTGATAAACCAGCTGAAAGTGGTGCAGCTGCAGCTCCAGCAATGGACCCATCGATGATGGGCGGTATGATGTAAACGACCATCAATTAAAAAATTAGTATGGAGTAATTTTCTCACTTTTGATAAAGATTATTATTCATCGTATTTATTAGACGAGGACATAAATGTCCTCGTCTATTTTTTATTTAATTATTAAGTAATAATTTAGCGAAAAACCAATAATGCATAAAATATATTTATTGATTTTATGAAAATAAACTATTGGAATTTATTGATTTAATTTCTTACAATAAACGTAAGAAGAAAGCAATATTCCTTGTTCATAAATTATCAAGGAGATGATTTAATTTAAATGAGATACTGCTGTTATGCATAAAACCACTGATGCATTTGTTTTTAGTTTATTTTTAAGTATGCATGTGAAAGTTATTACATATCAAAAGAAATTAAGAAACTAAGCGTTTATTCTGAAAGGAGAACTATATGTTACGAACTTTATTTGATGAAATTCCATTATCATCAGGAGCTAGTTTTAAAAATCGTCTGTTCATGTCACCGATGACAACTCAATCAGCCTTTTATGATGGAGAGATTACACAACAAATTATTGACTATTATGCGTTTCGTTCAGGTGATGCAGCAGCAGTTATTGTTGAAAGTTGTTTCATTGAAGACAAAGGTCGCGGATTCCCAGGTGCTTTAGGAGTTGATACGGATAAAAAAATTACAGGTTTATCTGAATTAGCAAAAGCAATCAAAGTAAAAGGATCGAAAGCTATCATGCAGATCTATCATGCGGGTCGAATGGCTTGGCCCGAAATCAATGGTGGAGTAACACCTATTTCAGCAAGTCCAATTGCGGCATTACGGCCCAATGCACCAGTTCCACGTGAGATGACAGAAAAACAAATTTTAGAAATGATTACGATGTTTGGTGATGCAACTCGTCGCGCAATTAAAGCCGGTTTCGATGGAGTAGAAATTCATGGAGCTAATACATTTCTTTTACAACAATTTTTTTCCCCACACTCTAATCGAAGAGAAGATCAATGGGGCGGCAGTCGGGAAAAACGGGCAAAGTTTCCATTAGAAGTAATGAGAGAAGTTCAGCGAGTAGTCAAAGAACAAAATGCTGAAAATTTCATCATTGGTTATCGTTTTTCTCCTGAAGAGTTGGAAGAACCTGGAATTCATTTTGAAGATACAATGTATTTATTGAATGCGCTTGCTGAATTACAGCCAGATTATTTCCATTTTTCAATGGGTGCTTATACAAGACCATCGATTGTAGATTCAAGTGATTCAGAACCATTGATTACAAAATATTTAGCACAACGTTCTCCGATATTGGCGCAAATTCCAATTATGGGCGTGGGCTCAATTTTACAGCGTACCGATGCGGAAGAGGCATTGAAACTAGGTTATGATTTGTTAGCAATTGGTAAAGGATTTTTGATCGAACCTAATTGGGTAAATTTGATTAAAGAAAATAAAGAAGTAATCGACTATGCCCATGTTAATGCCCAACGTAAACTTCTGATTCCGACTCCATTATGGGATTTTATGGCTTATATGGTCATTGATCCAGAAGAAGAAAAACGTAAACATGAACGATTAAAAGAATTACAAAAAGTAAAACTGACCTTTAAACCTGGAACTTATACGATAGATGCAAAGGGACACAACAGTGAACTTAAAATGAACGTGACATTTTCCGAAGATAGAATCGAAAAAATCGAAGCAGATCAAAGTAATGAATCTGAAGGTTTATCAGATCAAGTATTTATTCGTTTACCGCAACAAATCATCGAAGGTCAGACATTAAATGTAGATGTAATTTCAGGAGCTTCAACATCTAGTCAGGGATTGATTGATGGCGTGGCAGAAGCAGTAGAGTTAGCCGGCGCTAGTTCAGAAGTATTAAGAGCACGACCAAAACCGTCTGTTCAATGGTCTCAAGAAATCATTGAAGAATCAGCAGATGTTGTGATCGTTGGTTCGGGAGCCGCGGGTATAGCGGCGGCATTACGTGCTAATCAGATGGGTTTGAAAACGATTTTAGTAGAAAAATTAAGTTTTGTTGGTGGTGCGATTTCTATCAGCGGAGGAAATCAAGTCGTTATGGGGTCGAAATTACAGGCAGAAGCAGGGGTTATTGATGATACAGTAGAATGTATGATGGAAGACTTCTTAGCTAACGGTAGTGGATTGAATGTACCAGAATTATTACAGACGTTAGCAGAAAATATTGGTGAAACGACCGACTGGGTTCATGAGTATATGGGTGTTGAATACGATATGAAAAATGGATTACACACGTTAGCAGAGTATCGTAAAAAACGTGAACTAGCTTACAAAGATGGAGGACATGGATTTGCTGCAAGTGCTAGAAAAGCCTTAGAAAAAAGTGATGTAACAATTTATTTACAAACGAAAGCAGAAAGTTTATTGACTAATGGAGAGGGGAAAGTTATTGGATTAACAGCGGTTGAAGACACTGGTAAACGGCATAATATTCATGCATCGGCAGTGATATTGACGACAGGCGGTTATGGGAATAATCCTAATTTATTAAGTCAGAAACTGAATAATATTCTATTTTATGGAACAAAATCTTCCACTGGTGATGGGATCTTGATGGCGACAACACCAGAATTGAATGCAGCTACACGTTTGATGGAATATGGAAAAATTTATCCAAACGGTGTAGAAGTTTCGCAAGGCTACGCAAAATCAACAATTGGTGGAAATCTTGCAGTATTAAAACGTAACGGATTATTAGTAAATTCTTCAGGAAATCGAGTAATCAATGAACGAGCAAGTAATAAGGAAATACTGGAAGTACTTCTGCAACAAACTCCTCAAATGTTATACTTATTAATGGATGCCGAGCATTTTGAGATATTTACTGAAGCAGTAGAAGAAGGTGGCATCACGCGTGAAGATCTAACTCGTTGGATTGATAATGAAAATGAGGCACCGCAAGTTTTTCGTGGAGCTACACTGCAAGAGTTAGCAGAAAAAGCAGGAATGCCTTACGAAAGTTTAGTAGATACTGTTGCCCGTTATAATGGCTGGGTTGAAAAACAAAAGGATGAAGATTTTGATCGTCAGTTAGAATTTTTACAAGAAAGAATTGGAGAAGGTCCATATTATTTGATTGAACAAAAACCTCGATTTGCAACAACAATGGGAGGATTAGTTGCTAATCATAAATTACAAGTCTTGAATCGGGATAATCGTGTGATTGACGGATTGTATGCAGCTGGGGAATTAGTTGGTGGTGTAATGGGAAGTGACTCACCATCTGGTGCGAACAATGCTTGGGCACTAACTTCTGGTAAGTTGGCGGCGGAAAGTGTTCAAAAAATAATTCAGGTTGAGTATGTAATGCAATAAAAAGAATCCTGAGGCATCTGTCTCAGGATTTTTTTCATTTTTTATAAAATTATTCTATTCATAGAAAAAAATAACTGTTTATTATGGTAAAATAATCAATGTAATGAAAATAAATTATTCATGTAGATTAAAATATAGAAAGATAGGAGAATGTGAATGAAATTAATTGAGACCCCTTTAAATAGTAATGTTAACTTAGAGACGTTATATCCTAATTTAACGAGATACTTTTTTGATAAGCGTCAAGCTGTGAAGTTACTTAAACTCTACGCTTATGATCGTACAAAAATTATTTATGTTGATCGTTTTGACACGATTGACTTGTTATTGTTAAATCGCCAACGAAAAATCAGCCATCAAGAAGTAGACACGATTATCCATCGTTTACTAAAGGTTGAGCGAAAAGATGTGCTTGTAAATGTCGGCTATAAAAAACAAATTTTAGAAGCTGGATTGCGTCCGAAAGAATCCTATAAAGATATCATTGCTGTAGAATACAGACTTCCCAAATAAAAAGATGTCGTATGAGAGGATTCATCGCTAAATACAAGTAAAGAAGCTGATTCTTTTCAAGAGCTGTAACGGATACCCGTTACAGCTCTTTTTGCAAGACAGTTAATTTTTTATGATAAAAATTTCTCACAGCTGTTAGTCAGCTAAAACTACTCACTTAAAGCCGTTATGATATAATGAATAAAATAGTTTTAATTACTAAAAACAAATGAGGAGCATGACTATGAAAAAGTTGTACAAAGATGACAGTTTGACACTTCATACGGACCTTTATCAAATCAATATGATGAAAACTTATTGGGAGACTGGTCGAGCAGACCTTCAGGCTGTGTTTGAGTGTTATTTCCGTAATATGCCTTTTGATAATGGCTATGTCATCTTTGCTGGTCTGGAACGACTTGTAAATTATTTGGAAGAGTTGACTTTTAGTGAAAGTGATTTGGCTTATTTAACAGAAGTCGAAAAGTACCCATCAGATTTTATTGATTATTTACGAGATTTCAAATTTACTTGTACCGTTCGTTCAGCGGTGGAAGGTGAATTGGTCTTTAATAACGAGCCGATTATTCAGGTGGAAGGGCCATTGTTACAATGTCAATTGGTCGAAACAGCACTTTTGAATATTGTAAATTTCCAAACATTGATTGCAACAAAAGCTTCCCGTATCAAATCAGTAATCGGAAATGATCCGTTATTAGAATTTGGAACACGGCGCGCACAAGAAATGGATGCTGCTTTATGGGGAACACGAGCCGCTTATATTGGAGGCGCAGATGCGACAAGTAATGTACGTGCAGGGAAAATTTTTGGTATCCCAGATAGCGGAACACACGCTCATTCATTGATCCAATCGTATGGCAATGACTATGATGGGTTTAAGGCTTATGCTCAAACGCACCGTGATTGTGTCTTTTTAGTGGATACGTATGACACGATTAAATCTGGTGTACCAAATGCAATCAAAGTAGCTAAAGAAATGGGTGATAAGATCAATTTCTTAGGTGTACGGATTGACAGCGGTGACATGGCCTATATTTCTAAACGAGTGCGTCAGCAATTAGATGAAGCGGGTTTTCCGGAAGCGAAAATCTATGCGTCAAATGATTTAGATGAGAGTACGATTCAAAACTTGAAGATGCAACACGCAAAGATTGATGTTTGGGGTGTTGGGACAAAATTGATTACGGCGTATGATCAACCAGCGCTTGGTGCAGTCTTTAAATTGGTTTCAATCGAAAATGAACAAGGAGAAATGGTCGATACGATCAAACTTTCGAGTAACGCAGAAAAAGTTACGACTCCTGGCAAAAAACAAGTCTGGCGTATTACACGAAACTCAGATGGCAAATCAGAAGGAGACTATGTGACCTTATGGAGTGAAGATCCGCGTAAAGAAAAAGAAATCTTCATGTTCCATCCAGTCTATCCATACATCAACAAAACCGTGAAAAATTTTGAAGCACGCCCGATTTTACAAGATATTTTTGTGAAAGGGGAACGAATCTATGAATTGCCGGATTTAGAAACAATCAAGCAATTTGCTAAAGACCGATTAGATTCATTATGGGAAGAATACAAACGAGGACTTAATCCACAAAAATATCCGGTCGATCTTTCTACAGAATGCTGGACCCATAAAAATAATATTATGGATCAAGTGCGCAAATCCGTGATGAAAACAGAGCAAGACGATTAAAGGAGTAGATTTGTTAATGACGTTGCAAGAAGAGATCATCAAACAATTAGGAACAAAACCAACAATCAATCCGCAAGAAGAAATCCGTAAGAGTATCACTTTTTTAAAGGACTATCTTAAGAAATATCCTTTTTTGAAAACATTTGTCTTAGGAATCAGCGGGGGACAAGATTCTACATTGGCTGGTCGGCTAGCACAACTTACAATGGAAGAAATGCGGCAAGAGACAGGAGATCTGGATTATAAATTCATTGCAGTGCGCCTGCCTTATGGTGCACAGGCAGATGAAGCAGATGCCAAACGAGCATTGACCTTCATCCGACCAGATAGTAGTTTGAGTGTGAATATCAAAGGTGCAGTAGATGCGCAAGTTTCTGCACTAGAAGCAGCCGGTGTTATGATCAGTGATTTCAATAAAGGCAACATCAAAGCTCGCCAACGAATGATTACACAATACGGCATTGCAGGGGATAATCACGGGGCAGTTATTGGAACGGATCATGCGGCTGAGAATATCACCGGCTTTTTTACTAAATTTGGTGATGGTGGTGCGGATATTGTTCCATTGTTTCGTTTGAATAAACGGCAAGGAAAACTGTTACTAAAAGAATTAGGAGCAGAAGAAGCACTGTATTTAAAAATCCCAACAGCAGATTTAGAAGACGGTAAGCCGTTAATTGCCGATGAAGTCGCTTTAGGTGTGACATATGACGACATTGATGATTATTTAGAAGGCAAGCAGATTAGTGAAAAAGCACAAGCAATGATCGAAACTTGGTGGCATAAGACCCAGCATAAGCGTCATCTGCCAATTACGATTTTTGATGATTTTTGGAAATAAAAAAAGTTGTGGCAGTCAGCTGTCACAACTTTTTTTGCGTAAGTCTCAATCAGTCAATACTTGAGCGATTTTGGCATTTTTTACTTTCAGCTGTTTTCTCGCTAAAATATTTAAGAGTTCACAGATGGGAGACAGTTATGCAAAAATTTTACAAATTCCCTTGGCGCCAAGTGCTAAAGTTTATCGGCGTATTAGGATTGATCATCGTTTCAAATCTCTTTTTTCAACTGATGCAAAATGATTTTTCTTTTGATTTAGCAGTTAAATTTGCCTTTTCATGGCATACACAAAAATTTTTCTTAGGTTGCTTCGTCTTGCTTGTCTTTTTTGGCTGGCTTAGTAGTCTATTAGGATCATTGAGAATCGGGGTACTGGCATATTTGTTAGTAGTGCTTGGGATTGGCAGTGCTAATTTTTTAAAAATGAATTATCGCATGGAGCCAATTTATCCCGATGACCTAAAAATGATCACCGAATTTGGCATGATCCGTGATATGGTAGGTCTGCCTATTTTTCTCCTATTTTTATTGCTTTTGGCAGCAGCAATTTTTCTGCTTATTTTTAGTTGGAAGCAAAGTGTGAATTTAGAAAAAAAACAACAATGGCTTCGAATAGCTTGTTTTGTGCTAACCAGCAGTTTACTTGTTTATATTGGGAGCTTCAATCAACAAAACAACTTATTGCGTAAGGCTTATGATAAAACCGCTTTGTGGATTCCTTATAGTCAAAAAATGAACTATTATAATACCGGCTTTATCGGCGGTTTTTTATACAACTTGCCTGTCGAAGCGATGGAAAAACCAAAAGGGTATTCTGAAGAGACTGTCAAAAAAATAGTGAAGAAATACCAAGTGTCCTCAAAGAAAACAATTGAAAAACCCAATATTATTTATATCATGAGTGAAAGTTTTTCTGATCCTAGTCGTTTGAATGGACTGGAGATTTTAGGTGGCGATCCATTACAAGCCTATCGCTCCGTAGCTGATAAAACATACAGCGGACAAATGTTGTCGCAAAACTATGGTGGAGGCACAGCCAATATCGAATTTGAGGCGTTGACCGGTTTTTCAATGGAACTTTTCAATGCTCAAATGACGACGCCGTACACGATGCTAGTTCCAGAGTTCTCTTCGTTTCCTTCGCTAGTAGAAACATTGAAAAAACGTGGATATGAAACAACGGCAATCCATCCATATAATACTTCGATGTATAAAAGAAAGGATGTTTATCGGACATTTGGCTTTGATCATTTTTTAGATGAACAAACGATGAAACATAAGAAGAAACTTGAGAACAATCCATATATTTCTGATGAAGCAGCCTACAGAGAAGTTTTTGATCAATTGAAGAATAAACAGCCGCAATTTTTACATTTAGTGACGATGCAGACACACATGCCTTATGAAAATAAATACTCAGACGTGTCTTATACAGCTAAAGGAGATTCTTCGCTGGCAGTGAAAAATTATTTGCAAGATATTGCCTACAGCAGTGAGGCTTTGAATAATTTTTTGAAAAAATTGGATCAATTGCCTAAACGAACATTGGTCGTTTTCTGGGGGGATCATTTGCCGGGAATCTATTCTGATACGATCCAAGCTGCCAATCAAGGGCCTTTATTGCATGAGACTGAATTTTTAATGTATGATAATCGTCATGAATTGGCTCAGCAGCAAGTAACAACAAGTCCTTTTTATTTTGCAGCAGATTTATTCCATCAAGGCAACTTACCGCTGACGGGATTTCAAAATTTATTACTTGCGTTACAAAAAGAATGGCCGGCTTTTGAAAAAGAAATGTATTATCAAAGTGGAAAATGGTTCAAAGAAGCACCAGTGAATAAAGCGCAGGAAGAAATCTATCAAAACTATCAAATGATTCAGTATGATATTACAACAGGCGAGCAATATAGTTTGCAGGAAAACTTTTTTGAATAATGAAAGGAGCAAGTAGATTGGTAGTAAAAAAGAAGGACAATCAAACTTACTATAACCCACTTCGTCGAGCAATTTTGGCTCATCAAATGATTGAACCAGGTGACAAAGTAGCTATCGGAATGAGTGGTGGAAAAGATAGTACTACGTTACTGTATTTATTGGATCAGATTCGACGACAACGCCGATTAGGATTTGATTTTGAAATTGTACCAATTTCATTGGATATGGGATTTCCGGATTGTGACACTACTCCTATGCAACAGTTTGTGGAAAGTTTAGGCTATAAACTTGAAATCGTTCCAACAACTATTGCAAAAGTTGTTTTTGATATTCGCAAAGAAAAATCGCCGTGTTCATTATGTGCAAAGCTGCGGCGAGGGATTTTGTACAATCGTGCAAGTGAATTAGGCTGTCAAAAAGTCGCATTAGGGCATCATGTTGATGACGCAATTGAAACGTATTTTATGAATTTTTTGTTTCATGGTAAGTTGAACAGTTTTGCTCCTAAGAGTTATTTATCCAAAACAAAGGTGACATTGATTCGACCAATGATTTATTTGGAAGAACAACAAATTATCTGGCTGGTGAAACGGGAAGAGTTACCGGTTGTCTTTAATCCTTGTCCTGTGGATAAAAAAACAAAACGCGAAGAGATCAAAAACTTAGTGACCCGCATTGCTAAAAACTACCCAGACATCCGAGAAAAGTTTATAATGGGAATGGAACAAGGCACAACAGAAGATTTTTGGACAAAAGTCTCTAGTGGAAACTCTTACAATTCATTAATCGGTAAGTAGTGATTGTATTCCAGTCTTTTCTCATGCTATAATTCGTTTTGTATTCATGAGGGAGTAACTAGCAGCACAAGCTGTGACAACGCCACCAGCAAGAAAAGAAATTTTTCTGGTGTTGTCTTAAATAGTGAGACTTATGTATGTGTCTTTTCGCATACACAAGTCTATTTTTTTACTTCCAAGTAGAACACCAATTTAAGGAGGAAAATAATGTCAGAGGAGAAAAAGCAACAACTACTAAAGCCTTTTTACTCAGAAGAAAAGGAACAGGTTTTGGCGGAAGTTCAAACGACCGAAGAGGGATTGACCTCTGCTGAGGCGGAGAAACGTTTAAGTGAGTATGGTCAAAATGAATTGGATGAGGGCGAAAAGAAAAGTATGCTCGTTCGCTTCTTAGAACAATTCAAAGATTTAATGATTATTGTCTTACTATTTGCAGCAGTGATTTCAGCCGTTGTTTCTCATGAAGTAGTTGATTCTATCATTATCTTAGCCGTTGTTGTCATCAATGCGGTAATGGGTGTCGTCCAAGAATCTAAAGCAGAACAAGCGATTGAGGCCTTGCGAGAAATGTCAACGCCAAATGCCAATGTTTTGCGGGATGGTCATACTCGTTCAGTAAAATCAACAGATTTAGTTCCTGGTGATATCGTCATGTTAGAAGCAGGAGATGTTGTACCGGCAGACTTACGATTGCTTGAAATTGCTTCATTAAAAATCGAAGAAGCAGCATTGACTGGTGAATCTGTTCCGGTTGAAAAAGAATTGATTGTGATTGAAGAAGGCGAAGTCGGTATTGGTGATCGTGTCAATATGGCTTACTCAAATAGTAATGTTACTTACGGGCGTGGTAAAGGGGTCGTTGTTAATACCGGGATGAATACCGAAGTCGGAAAAATCGCCGGGATGTTGGCACAAGCAGATGAGACCGAGACACCGCTTAAAAATAATTTGAATCAATTAGGAAAATTCTTGACCCTTGCTATTATCATCATCGCTGTTGTGATGTTCTTTGTTGGAACAGTCTTCAATGATACTTCTTGGGTCGATATGTTGTTGACTTCAATCTCATTAGCTGTTGCGGCTATTCCAGAAGGATTGCCAGCGATTGTGACGATTATCCTTGCTTTAGGAACACAAGTAATGGCAAAAAGAAATTCTGTCATCCGTAAATTGCCAGCTGTGGAAACATTAGGTTCAACGGATATTATCGCTTCAGATAAAACGGGAACATTGACACTGAATCAAATGACCGTTGAAAAATTATATGTAGACGATCATCAATACGATGCTAACGGCGAAGTACCAGTCGATAGCATGGCGATGAAAGTAATGAACTATGCGAATGATACAAAAATTGCTCAAGATGGTAGTTTGATTGGTGATCCAACTGAAACGGCATTGGTCCAATTCGGGTTGAACAATGATTTTGATGTTCGTGAAAAAGTGGCTGAAGAACCTCGTGTAGGAGAGTTGCCATTTGATTCAGATCGTAAATTGATGAGTACTTTGCATCAAGAAAAAAGCGGGAAGATTTTAGTCGCTGTAAAAGGTGCGCCTGATGTCTTGCTTAATCGCACATCACAAATCTTGTTGAATGGTCAAGTCATCTCAATGACAGACAAAGAAAAACAAGCTATTTTGGCAAATAATAAGGACATGGCTCAACAAGCATTGCGTGTTTTAGGAATGGCTTATAAATATGTTGATCAAGTTCCTGCAGAATTAGAAACTGAAATAATCGAAAATGACCTGATCTTCGCTGGCTTAGTTGGTATGATCGACCCTGAACGAGCTGAAGCAGCAGAAGCTGTTCGAGTAGCTAAAGAAGCAGGTGTTCGTCCACTGATGATTACAGGAGACCACAAAGATACTGCCGAAGCGATCGCTGTTCGTTTAGGAATCATCGAAAAAGGTGACGATGATGCAGTATTGACGGGTGCACAATTAAATGAGATGTCTGATGAAGAATTTGCTCAAAATGTCGAACGTTATTCTGTTTATGCTCGTGTTTCTCCAGAACATAAAGTTCGAATCGTAAAAGCATGGCAAAAAGAAGGCAAAGTAGTTGCTATGACAGGTGATGGTGTCAATGATGCCCCTGCATTGAAACAGGCGGATATTGGTATTGGTATGGGAATCACTGGGACAGAGGTGTCTAAAGGAGCTTCTGATATGGTCCTTGCTGATGATAACTTTGCAACGATTGTTGTTGCTGTTGAAGAAGGGCGAAAAGTCTTTTCAAATATTCAAAAAGCTGTCCAATATTTGTTAGCAGCCAATTTAGGTGAAGTGTTAACTCTGTTTATTGCTACGTTACTTGGTTGGGATACATTGCTGCCGATCCATTTATTGTGGATCAACTTAGTGACAGATACGTTCCCAGCGATTGCACTAGGGATGGAACCAGCAGAAAAAGATTTGATGTTGCATAAACCGAGAGGACGCAGCTCAAACTTATTTTCTGGAGGAGTCTTCTCAAGTATCATCTATCAAGGGATCTTAGAAGCGGCAACAGTATTGTTTGTTTATTGGTCGGCAATCCAATGGCCGGTTCACACAAGTTATGTTGAGATTCATTCTGATGCATTGACAATGGCATTTGCGACATTAGGCTTGATGCAATTGTTCCATGCTTTCAATGTGAAATCTGTTCACCAGTCATTGTTCAAAGTCGGCGCATTCCGCAACAAGAGCTTTAACTGGGCAATCTTGCTTTCCTTTATATTGATGATGATAATCATTGTAGTGCCTGGATTAAATGATGTCTTCCGAGTAGCCCATCTTGATCTATATCAATGGGGAATCGTTATTGGTGCATCGTTTGCGATTATTCCAATCGTTGAAATTGTAAAAGTTTTCCAACGAAGCGCACAAAAAGCAGATTAAGTTAAAAATAAAACTTCGTATGAGTTCCTAGGAGTCATACGAAGTTTTTTTATTTATCAAGTGAATTAATCTATAAAGTTCTTTTTTGCTAAAAATGGATGGGTCGATTATCTATTAGATTTTTTCAGGATGACCAGAAAGTGAAACAATGTTTAATATTTACTGAGTGGCTTTGCATCTCGATTAAAAATCGGTAAAATGAAGGTATCAAAAGATAGAAAGTAGGAATAAAGGAATGCGACCTAATACAGGGTTTTATGCACGAGAAATCAATGAAATTGTTCAAAATACAGAAAAAATGGGCGAACGTTTGCATCCAAGCTATGAAGAAATCCGTAAAGCTTTGGATGAGAAGAATATTGCGGCTTTCGATCAAACACGCTTGTCAGAGATTCATGAATTATTTAAAGAAGGGACGCAATTTTACCAACTGAATTTAGAGAAAATCAGTTTGCTTAAAGCTCCGCCGAAAGTGATGGGCAATCACAAAAACTTTGAGAAAGCCTATATCCAATATGTCGCTGGCTGCCAAGAAATGACGAATAGTTTATTGCCAGAAGTAGATGAAGAAGCTTTCAATGCTGCTGAAAAAAAACAGGATGCTGCGACAGATACAATTTATAAAACAATTCAAAAAATCACAAATTTGTTATTGAAATAGTGATCAATCCAAAATACAAATAGAACAAAGGTTTTTTAATTGTATTATAACGTTATTTTAAGTACAGTAAGAAGAGAATCGGGTATGATTAATCCATAACCAATAACAACCTTTTCTTTTTCATTGCATTTATGTAATACTCCTTTTGCACCGATTTGCCGATCGGTGCTTTTTTTTTGTGGAGAGATTGTTTAGGGTACGTTAATAAGAAAAAACTGACCAAATGATTCAATGGTCAGTTTTGTTCCTTAATTTTCAATATTTCTTACATAGTTTTCGAAATAGTCATTCAACTCTTTTTTTATTTTTTGATAATCTTCCTCGGTGTACTCTTTTTCCTCTAAACGACCTTTAAAATTGGGCAAGCCCAACTCTTTTTTTAGTCGTTCAATAACGGCTTCTTTGTCCATAGAAACGTCCTTTCTTAATCAAATAGTTTGTCGTATCAGCTAATTGGTAGAAGTTGATTAATCAAAATATACACAAACAGCTTCTGGTGCAAAGACATCTTTTTGGATCATGGTTAAGCGCCCACTCTCATTGTCACGACGATAAAGAGTCAAGTTGTCACTGTTTTGGTTGGCAACAACAATGTATTTATTGTCTGGACTTAAAGCAAAATCTCTTGGGAAATCACCTTCTGTGGCAATGGATTGGATCCGCTCAATAGTCAATCCAGTTTCTGCAATGGCAAAGACAGCAATGGAATTGTGTCCCCGATTAGAGGCATATAAGAAACGTCCATCATTGGATACGCGGATGGCTGCACCGCCATTGTCACCGCTGAAATCTTTTGGTAAAGTTGAAATTTTTTGTTTTTGAGTAAAGCTGCCGTCGGTACTGTCATAGGCTAAAACACTCACGCTGCTATCTAATTCACCAAAAAGATAAGCGATCATTTTAGTAGGATGGAAGACTAGATGACGAGGACCTGTGCCAGGTTCCGCTACATAAACAGCAACTTCTTCTACATCTCCTGTAGCAGAAACGTCATATGTGTATACGCGATCTGTTCCTAAGTCACAAACAACTAAGCGTTGATCAAGTGTCAAATCAGTGTAATGGGTATGGGCTTTGTCTTGATTTTTATGAGGACCTGTAGGCTCAGAATGAAAAAGTGATGCAGCAGCTTTAAGTGAACCATCTGGTTGGATTTTATAAGTGTTTAGTTCGCCTTTATGATAATTTGCTCCATAAACTAATTGACGAGCTTCATCAACTGCTACATAGCAAGGTGCAGCGCCTTCTTCTGTCACCGCATTCAAAAATTCATTTTGTTGATTATAACTGGATAGTCCACCTTGATCATCCCGACTGGTGACAGAATAAAGAACGTGTTCGTTGCTTTTAGCAAGATAGGTGGGACTGGTTTCTGCTGTTACTAAATTGAGATTTGTTAATGTTTCAGTTGAAGTATCGAGTTCGATTTGGTAAATTCCTTGACTGATTCGTCGAGTGTAGGTACCTAAAAGTATTTTATGGATCATAAAAAAACCTCCTTCATGATATCTACATTCTAGCAAGTTTATTCTCGCTTGGATAGCGCTAACTTTGTGATATAATTGAAAAATAACTGAGAAAAGAGTGTGACAGATGACAGCAACAGAAATTACTCAAATTGGAGAAAATGCCGTTGATGATGAAAAGATTTTAGTTCTTTTTGGTCAGACAATTACATCAGACTTATTGGATGTTTCGATTGTACAAAAAGCACTGAATGAAGATCCGATTGCCTTAAAAAAAGGAGGACAACTGATTTTCGGAGATCAAACATATCAGGTAAATAGTGTAGGGCCGTTAGCAAATCAAAATCTAAATGAGATCGGTCATGCGACGATCTTTTTCCAAAAAGAAGTGGGGGCGGTCCCTAACGCAATTTATGTCACCCCAGAAAAACTTCCAGCATTGGAAGTTGGAATGAAAATTATCTTTCAGTAGGAGCGTGAGTAAGTGGATAAAAAGAAATTAGCACAAAAAACTTCTTGGTTTTGGAAATGGTTTTTAAATAGCCAAGTCGTTGTAGCATTGATTATTGTATTATTGCTGCTGCTGATTACCTTGGTTTTTACAAAAGTATCCTACCTTTTCGAACCTGTTGGACAATTTTTTGCCATTGTAGGTCTACCTGTCGTCATTGCGGGGATTCTTTATTATTTAATGAATCCTGTGATCAACTTTTTAGAAAAAAAAGGGTTGAATCGAACGTTGGCGATTGTCTTGCTTTTTATAGCAGTCATCGCTTTGCTTATTTGGGGTGTGGTAGTAATCATTCCACAGATTCGTGAACAAATAGGATCGATGATGCAGAGTTTGCCAGGTTATTTTGATACAATCAGTGACAAAGCAAATGAAATTTTTAAAGATCCAGCTTTCAAACCATTTCAGCAGCACGTTGACAACAGTCTACAAAAAATACTAGGGTCATTGACTGAAACGGCACAAAATATTTCACGTATGACTTTACAAGGCTTGGGTAGTGTTGTTTCAACAGTAGCTACTGTAGTGATCGCATTGATTACTGCACCGATCATTTTGTTTTTCTTATTAAAAGATGGCAATCGCTTGGCCCCCTATATCCTTAATTTTCTACCGACCAAAACTCGGAAACCAACATTGAAGGTCATGTCAGAAATAAATTCCCAACTGGCTTCTTATATCCGGGGTCAATTGACAGTGGCTTTTTCAGTAGCAGTGATGTTTATCATCGGATTTTCATTAGTAGGGATGAAATATGCAATCACATTGGGTATCTTAGCTGGATTTTTAAATTTGGTTCCTTATTTAGGCTCATTTTTCGCAATGGTACCAGTAATTTTTATCGCGATTGTTACTGGTCCAGTCATGTTAGTCAAAGTGATCATTGTTTTTGTGATCGAACAGACGATCGAAGGACGGATCGTTTCCCCATTAGTTTTGGGCAATCAGTTGAAGATCCATCCAATCACAATCATGTTCGTGTTGTTAACGGCTGGTAAGATATTTGGTATCACGGGCATCATCTTAGGAATCCCTTTTTATGCAGTAATGAAAGTGGTCGCTATCCATGTGTTTGAATGGTATAAAGGCGTTTCAAATCTTTATGAAGAAGAAAAAAAACCTGTCGACTAGTCGACAGGTTTTTTTGATTGATTAAAATTGTGCAGCTAATGATCGAGCCATTTCTTTTGCTTTATCCATGATTTCAGGGGCTTTTTCTGGATCGTAATCAGCGCCTTCAATATAGATAGAATCAAAATCAGTAATCCCAATAAAATTTAAGATTCCTTTGACATACTGAGCAGAAAAATCTTGCCCTTGATACGTACCGCCGCTTGATTGGATATGCAGAGCTTTTTTATCAGTAACTAAGCCGATTGGTCCATCTGCAGTATATTTGAATGTTTTTCCAGCAACGTTGATCGTATCGAACCAAGCTTTTAATCTGGTAGGGATATTTAGATTCCATAAGGCGTTAGCGATTACGATTTTTTGACTAGCTAAAAATTGATCAGTGAATTCATTAAAAACACGAACTTTTTCTTGCTGAGCAGTAGTCAAATCGGTAAATACAGCCCCTTTTTGCAATGATTGCCAAGCTAGCAAGAGGTCACTATCGATCTCTGGAAGATCCATATGATACAAATCCAGCGTGGTAAAAACATCTTCAGGATGACTAGCTTGATGTGCTTCGATAAAAGTTTCTAAAACGGTCACTGTTTGTGAATTTTCTGCGGTCAATGGATGGGCATTCACGATTAGAACGTTGGCCAAAATTAACACTCCTTAAAATTAGTTATAAGCAAATCCTACACAAAATAAGGACCATAGACAATTTATCTGCTTAATGATTAAGTTCAACTAGCTAGATAATGCTGATAGGCAGTCGCACCACCAATTACGTTGACCACTTGAAACCCTTCCTTGCGTAAAAATTGCGCCATAGTTTTGGAGCGACCACCAAATTGAGTAAACAGGTAATACGTTTTACTTTTGTCAAGTTGGTCTAAGCAATTAGGTAACTGAGTTAAAGAAATCTGAGTGACAGCTGGGCCTTTTAATAATTCAAAAGAATCGATAAATTCAGGATCTCTCAAATCTAAAATCTCGATGGATTCATTTGCCGCTAGCAGCATAAATTCGTTAATTGTTACGGAATAAGTCATTTTTTTCAACAGCCTTTTCTTTTTAGATTGATTCCCACTTTAATTGATGAATGGATTAGATTCAAGTTTTCTCCTAGTAGTTTAAATGAATTTGAAGAAAAGTAAAGAAAACAGTCAAAAAAATTCAACTCATCAATTCCACTGAGTTTCTAGTCACCCAAAAGAGAAAAAATCCCTTTTCTATCTATGGAAAGGATATCACTTGCGTGAATTTGAAGGCATCGGTAAAATGGTAATGACGGAGGGAAGAAAATAATGGAAAACTTTCAGTTAGGAAAACTTCATTTAAAAACAATCGCTATTCGGGTACGTGATCGTGATGGCATGATCCACTTTTACCGAGATATCATTGGCCTTCATTTATTGCGAGAAGAAAATGAATTAGCGATTTTAGGATACAAAGATCCAGCCAGTGAATTGCTTTGGTTGGAGGAAAGTCCACGGGCAGATGAACATCGTGGCGAGATTAAGAAAATGCAGCGAGTGTCATTAGTTGTACCGAACATTGAAGAACTAGCCAATGTTTATTATCGTGCAGAAAAGGCAGACTATCCAGTCAAATCAGCTTTGCAAGCGGATGAGGAAAAGGGATTACTTTTTGAAGATCCTGAAGGCAACGAACTTGAGATTTTCTATGCACCTAGTAATGAACGATCGATTGCAGAACCGATTGAATTGGATTCTACTGAATTGTTGAAAGAATCGACCAAACGTGAAAAGATCCATGCTGCTTATTTTGACAAGATTCATTTAAATGTCAGTGATGTGGAAAAACAGCAAGCATTTCTAGCCGATATTTTAGGATTGACTGTCCATGATGAAAGCAAAGAAGAGCTGTTGTTGAATCGCGGCGAATTTAATGTAGGCTTAACGACAGCGACAGGCGGCACGATTGATTTGCCAACAGATAAAGTGTTAGGCTTGGATTTTCTACAATTCAAAGTGTCTAAAGAAAAGTTATTAGAATTACACAAGCATTTGAATGAAGAGAAATTAGACTATTTCTGCGATAAAAAAGAAACTTTGATTACACTCTACGATGCAGCTGGGATCGAATGGTGGTTCGTATTGAAATAAAAAAAAGACGTGACTAGTTGATGTCACGTCTTTTTATGCAATCAATCGAACATGATTCCAACGCCTAAAGGGTAGACAAACATTGTTATACAGCTTAAAAATCTGTATTTTATTAATAATAAATAATTTGTTAATTTATAAGGATACTTTCCAAAAAAGGAGGAGTTTTATGTATCCTAAAACACTTCGCTTGATTGAAGAAAAAAGACAAGCCGGTGTTTTTCCTGGTGCTGTTTTTAGTTTTATCGAAGACGATCGTGAAGAGAACCACGTTTTAGGCAATAGCCAAGTGGATCCGGAAGAAATTTTGATGCAAGAGGATTTTCTTTTTGATGTGGCTTCGTTAACCAAAGTTGTTTGTACGACGACAATGTTGCTGAAATTAAAAGAAGCCGGTCAGCTTTTTTGGGATCAGTCCTTGCATGAAATATTGCCAGAATTTCAAAATGAATCGATCACATTGCGTCATTTATTAACACATACGTCAGATATCAAGACGTATATCCCACAACGTGACCAATTAAATGCAGAAGAATTGCGTGCAGCGTATTTGACCTTACAACCTGGTGATCAGCTGGGAGAAATTGTGCAATATACCGATGCAGGAACAATTTTACTAGGTTTTTTGCTTGAGAAATATTATCAAAAAGATGCAGTAGCTGTTTTTAAAGAAGAAGTATTGCAGCCGTTAGGAATGACAGACAGTCTTTTTTTGCCGCAAGCTCCTTATGATAAAATCGTGCCCACTCAAAAATTGGCTGATGGTACCATTTTGAAAGGGAAGACTCATGATCCCAAAGCGCGGGTTTTAGCTGCACATGCCGGTAATGCAGGATTATTTACGACTGTGAAAGATTTAAGTAAATTTGCAAAAATGTATTTGAATCTCGGACATATAAAGGATATGATTTATTTAAAAGAGGAAACAATCCGAGAATTATTGGACGATCAGACCCCATCAGGAAAAGGGAAGCGCTCGATTGGTTGGGATTTGAAATTTAGTCCGCTTGATCAATCAGTGCTGCTTTTCCATACCGGATATACCGGGACTTTTCTTGTGTTGGATATCATAAAGCAGTCTGCGTTTATTTTTCTATCCAATCGTGTACATCCTAGTGACCACCGCGCTAGTTATGTAATCCAGCGTGATGAGATCTTAGCCAGCTATTTACAAGAACGGGCAACGAGGTATCAAAAGTAATTAGATTTTTAATCGATCACTTGAGTTGATTAAAAAAGTTGTGCAAATGAGCAGCAAACTATCAATAGGATAGGTTTGTCAATGTACCTTATTTTCTACTAGAAAAAATAATACAGTAAAAGGAGCAAAAATCATGGAACCATTATTTTTACAACCAGTTTTTCAAGAAAAAATTTGGGGCGGCAATCAGCTGCATACCATTTTTGGTTTTGATATCCCTAATGAAAAAATTGGAGAGGACTGGGCGATCAGCGGGCATCCACACGGTGTCAGCATCGTAGAAAACGGACCTTACAAAGGCTGGAAAGTCAGTGACCTTTGGACTGAACATCGAGAATTATTTGGTCATGCAAAAGGGGATGTGTTCCCGTTATTGACTAAAATCTTAGATGCTGAAGATGATCTGTCTGTTCAAGTCCATCCAGATGATAGCTATGGATTGGAACACGAAGGCGAATTAGGAAAAACAGAATGTTGGTACATTATCAATGCTAAACCAGGTTCAGAAATCGTTTATGGACACAATGCTAAAACACGTGAAGAACTAGCCGAAATGATTAAAGAAGAACGCTGGGATGATCTGCTTCGTCGTGTTCCAGTAAAAAAAGGTGATTTTTTCTATGTGCCAAGCGGAACGATTCATGCAATCGGAAAAGGCATCATGATTTTAGAAACGCAGCAAAGCTCAGATACGACTTATCGAGTGTATGATTATGATCGAAAAGATGATCAAGGCAACACCCGTGAATTACACATCCAACAATCCATTGATGTGACGACAGTACCTGCAATCAGCCCAGAATTAGAAGTATCAGAAAGTAAAAAAGGAAAATCATCTGTCGTTACTTATTTGAAAACAGATTTTTTCAATGTCTACGAATGGGATGTCGTTGGTGAACTTTCTTTGAAAAAAACAGGAGATTATACGCTTGTAACTGTAATTGAAGGGTACGGAAATCTGATTGTCAACGATCAAAGTTACGAAATGAAGCCAGGGACAAGTTGTATTTTGCCAGCACAGATCACTGAATGGAAAGTGGGAGGCGAAATGAAAATCATCGCTTCGACACCAGGAGAATAATCAGGTCATCGATTAGAAAGATGCGAAAAACTAAGCCGACTTTTTTATAAATAGTTAAGGGGCTGTGACAGCAATCTGTCACAGCCCCGATTTTATTTATGGAAGTTGCGGTAATTCTACCGATTCGCCATATTTATTTTTTAAAGCAGTATGAAGCAAACGCACAGCTAATGACTTGTTACGAGCTAAGATTGGTCCGTGAAAATATGAACCGTAGACATTTTTGTAGATGACGCCTTCGCCTTGATCTTCACCGTTATTTCCATTGCCTTTAACGATTGTGCCAAGGGGACGTTCACCTTTTCCTAAAAAGGTACGGCCATTGTGATTTTCAAAACCATAATAAGTTTCGCCAAATTCTTCATTGTGAATCTCAATATCACCAATGAAGCGATGGTTATCTTGACTCAAAGTATAGTGATCCAACGCACCGATTCCTTCAATTTTTTCGCCATTTGCTCCAATGTAATAGTGGCCTAACAATTGGTAGCCGCCGCAGATTGACAATAATACACCATTATTTTCAATGTATCGAGTCAAGTCTTCTTTTTTTGTTTGGATGTCTTTGGAGACGATCACTTGCTCGTAATCTTGTCCGCCGCCAATAAAAACAAAATCATATTTATTTGGATCGAATTCTTGATAGATACTGACAATCTCTGAGTGGATTTGGATGCCCATTTGTTTGGCATAATAATTTAAAGTCAAGAGATTCCCATTATCCCCGTAAGTATTCAATAAATTCCCGTATAAATGTGCTAAGTTCAATTCATAGTTAGCCACGATCCATACCTCCATTGATGTAGCCTTGTTGGGCTAATTCTTTGCGTAATTGTAAAACGGCAGTGTAAGTTGCTAAGATATACACGTGATCAGTCGGCAGTTGTTGAATCTTTTCAATCACGTCTGTTAAACTTTCTGTCTCAGTCAACTTCTCATCAGGAATACCGGCAACACGTAATCTCAATGCCATATCCGTATGGCGATCGCCGCCTGCAATCACTGCAGGAATATCCATTTCAGCAAAGGCTTCGTGATTACCATCCCAGATCCAACTGATGTCGATACCGTCTGCATAATTCGCATTCAATAATGAGACCAGTGAGAAAGGATAAGGTGCTAAACCGATCATGTCGATTACTTGGTTCAAACCAACAGGATTTTTTACTAAGACCAATGTGCATTTTTTTCCAGCGATGTCGAATTCTTCTTGTCGGCCAAAAACTTTTTCATCATAGCCTAAGCCGCGTTTGATTTTCTCTTTTGAAACACCGTAGTATTCCGCCACGGCTGTCGCTGCTAATGCATTGTAGACGTTGTACATCCCGCCAACTTCGATTTTATAGGCTTGTTCATCGATTACAAATTCTGAAGATTGATTGTCCATGGCTGTTATTTCAGTCAGTTGATAATCCAATTCTGGACGATGAAAACCACAGTTGGGACAATAGTATTTTCCAAGGTTGGCGTAAGTAATCATTTTATACCGTAAAATATGCTGACATTTTGGACAAAGCAGGCCATCAGTATTGTAATGGGCCTCTTGATCTTCATCAGGCAAATGATCAAAACCATAATATTTTCGCGGATTGACCGTTTCTAAGGAATTAAAAATAGGAGAATCCCCATTACATAAAATCGGAGCCTCCGGGGACTTTGCCGCGCCGTCAACGATTAATTTATAAGTCGTATAAATCTCACCATATCGATCCATTTGGTCACGGAAAATATTAGTGAATAAGAACAATTCCGGCTTGATGTACTCAGTCACTTTGCTTAGACTAGCTTCATCAATCTCTAGAACTGCAATTTTTTTGCCGCCTTTTTTTCCTTTTGCTTTCAAAAAAGTTGAGACGATTCCTTGTGCCATATTAGCACCAGTGGGGTTTGTTAGTACATCATCAAATTCTTGTTTTAAAATATTAACAGTTAAAGCAGTCGTCAATGTTTTCCCGTTAGTTCCGGTCACGACGACGACTTTGTAATCTTTTACTAAAGTATCTAAAATTTTAGGGTCCATTTTTAAAGCAAGCTGACCGGGATAACTCGATCCGCCTTTAAAAAAAGTTTTCAATACCCATTGAGCGCTTCTACCAGCAGTGATCGCCAATTGACTACGTAAGCTCATCATACATCCTCCATGTCTGTAACAAATTTAATTTATCTTATCATATTTAAAAACAAAGTTTAAACAGCTTTCCTTTTTCTTAAGGTTCTAATCAGTTGGAATAGTGAAAAGTTCTTTCACAAAAAAAGCCGGAGCAAGAATTTGCTCCTAGCCAATAATAATCTTTTCTTCTGGAAATTCATAGCCTAAATCTTGGGTTTCTTTCGGTACAAAAAGCAGCAACGTATACAGCATTCCGACGCGGCCGATGAACATCAAAATAGCAATCATAATTTTTCCAGTATTAGAAAGATCAGCAGTGATGCCTAGTGAAAGTCCCGTTGTCCCAAAAGCAGAAGTAACCTCAACAATGATTGAAATCAAGGATTGATCTTCAGTCGCCGTTAAAAAGAGGATACTGAACAAACACATCCCCGCAGAGAGCATAAAGACGACCACTGATTTACGAACATCTTCTTGAGCAATCTTCCGACCAAATACGTTGATGTCATTTTCATTTTTCAAAAAAGAGTACAAATACAAACCGATAATAGCAATCGTTGTAGTTCGCACCCCGCCACCGACAGAACTAGGAGAACAGCCGATAAACATTAACAAGGCAAAAATAATCAACGTCGTATTTTGAAAACTGGACAAGTCATGGATCTGCAGGCCGGCATTCCGTGTCGTCATAGAGTAAAATGAAGAATTCAGCCATTGATCAAACACATTCATGTCAGCAAAACTATGATCTTTCTCTAATAACCAGATTGCAACAGCGCCGCCGATAAAAAGTACAAAGAATGCTAATAAAGCGATCTTTGAAAAAAGGCTGAAGCGAAAAGGCAGTTTTGAATAAGATTTCTTATGAAAGATCCAACCATGAAAATCCATCAAAACTGGAAAACCGATTCCACCGATAAAAATCAAAAGCATAATCGTAACGATGAAAAACACATCATGAGAAAAAGGGATGATCGATTCTCCAGTCACATCAAAACCAGAATTGGTCAGCGCAGAGATCGATTGATAAAAACCAAAAAAGATTGCTTCGGAGATTTTTTGATAATAACCGGCAAGATAAAAATAAAGGGAAAAAATCGTGCCAAAGAGAACTTCGATTGCTAGCAGCATCGTAAAAGTGACCCGGATTAAGTTGACGATGCCGCTAAGTCGGGGCTGGTTCATATCGGTCATGATTAATTGCCGCTGTTTCAAAGTGATCCGTCGTTTGGACACAATAAAAAAGAAGGTAGTGATCATCATGATTCCTAAACCGCCGATGTGAAATAAAACTTCTAACACTAAAACACCGGCGTCATTAAAGACTGAATTGATATCAAACGTTGTTAAGCCAGTAACTGAAATCGTTGAGATCGCCATAAAGACCATATCTAAAAATGAAACGTGTGAATCAGGTTCGCGAAAAGCAGGCAGATGAAACAAAATCAATGCCAACACGGTCATTGCTAAGTAATAAAAGACGATGATCTGAATCGAAGAAAAGTGATTGTTTATTTTTTGCCAATTTTTTTTGAAAAAACTAACTCGTCGATCAAAATTCATGAAAAACTCCTTTGATGATCTATTCAAAAATTTGAACAGTAAAATTTTTAACAATAAGTTCAGTATAGCATGGTTCTATAAAAAAAACTTCCGCCAAATCAGTAAGAAAAGAGCCGTTGTCGGCACTTGATTGGCTCCTGATCTTAGCTATCATAGCGTGATCTGTCATCAAAGTTTTTCGCAATTGCTCTACAGGACTGACGCCAATTATAAAAAATGGGCACAAGTCATTTGTTTAACAGTCAACCACGACTTTCTTGAAAATAGTAAATGATTCTACTAAGACGGTACGTTCTTGAAAATTATTACTGTAAATAATCTAGCTTTTCCGCTATAATACGATAGGAACAAAAGGGAAAGGTGACAAGAAATGGCCCAGCTTTTTTTTAAATATGGTGCAATGAATAGTGGTAAGACGATTGAAATCTTAAAAGTTGCCCATAATTATGAGGAACAAAATAAACCGGTGGTCTTGATGACCAGTGGATTGGATACGCGTGAAGGCGTAGGAACGATCTCTAGCCGGATCGGGTTGAGCCGCTCGGCGGTACCGATTTTTCCTGAGACCAATATTTTTGAATTTATTAACAGTCTTGATTACAAACCTTATTGTGTGCTCATCGATGAATCACAGTTTTTAACGAAAGAACATGTTATCCAATTGGCTCAGGTTGTAGATGAACTGGATATTCCAGTGATGGCTTTCGGCTTAAAAAATGATTTCCGCAATGAAATGTTTGAAGGCTCAAAATATTTGTTGCTTTATGCTGATAAATTAGAAGAACTAAAAACAATTTGTTGGTTCTGCCATAAAAAAGCGACAATGAACTTGCATTACATCGATGGACGTCCAGTCTATGAAGGTGATCAAGTTCAAATCGGCGGTAATGAAGCTTATTATCCGGTGTGCCGCAAACATTATTTACATCCGGGAATTGATCATAGAGCGTAGATACGTTAAAAAGTGATTGAATCGTTTCGCTGAATAGTAAGCTGATTTTTGTAGGTTCTAAAAATTTCGTGGAACGATCCACGTGATGAGTCGCAAACGGATTGAAAGTAATTATAGTAAAAAATTAGGAGGAATTTTATCCATGTATGATCAACTGCAAGCAATCGAAGATCGTTATGAAGAGCTTGGCGAATTATTGAGTGATCCAGAAGTTATCAGTGATACTCAGCGTTTCATGCAGCTGTCAAAAGAAGAAGCCAACACTAGAGAAACTGTTGCCACATATCGTCGCTATAAAAAAGTAGTAGAAGGTATCCGGGATGCAGAAGAATTGTTAGGCGAAAATCTAGATGCTGAAATGGCAGAGATGGCCAAAGAAGAACTATCTGATTTGAAAAAGGAAAAAGAAGTTCTAGAAGATGAAATTAAAATTTTACTTTTACCCAAAGATCCCAATGATGATAAGAACATCATCATGGAAATCCGAGGAGCAGCCGGTGGGGATGAAGCCGCATTATTTGCTGGGGATCTGTTCAATATGTATCAAAAATATGCGGAAAGCCAAGGCTGGAAGACAGAAGTCATGGAAGCTAATGTGACAGGAATTGGTGGATACAAAGAAGTCATCATGATGATCACTGGCGATAATGTCTATTCAAAATTGAAATACGAAAGCGGCGCTCATCGTGTTCAACGAGTACCGTCGACAGAATCACAAGGGCGTATCCATACATCTACTGCAACAGTCGTAGTGATGCCAGAAGCAGAAGAAGTAGAGATTGATATGGCGGACAAAGATATTCGAACGGATATTTATCACGCATCAGGTGCCGGTGGACAGCACGTCAATAAAACAGCATCGGCTGTTCGTTTGACACATATCCCAACAGGAATCGTTGTAGCGATGCAAGATGAACGTTCACAGATAAAAAACCGTGAAAAGGCGATGAAGATTTTACGTGCGCGCGTCTATGACAAAATCCAACAAGAAGCGCAAAGTGAATACGATGCCAGCCGTAAATCTGCAGTTGGTACAGGTGATCGTTCTGAACGTATCCGTACGTACAACTTCCCACAAAATCGTGTGACCGATCATCGTATTGGTCTAACTATCCAAAAATTAGATCAGATCTTAGCAGGCAAGCTAGATGAGATTATCGATGCCTTGATTATGTATGATCAAACCAAGAAACTGGAAGATATGCAAAATGGCTAAAACTTATGTAGAAGTCCTGTCAGGGGCTTCTTCTTTTTTAGAAGCTGCTGGTAAAGAAGGCTATGCGATTGAGTATCTTTTTTTAGCTCGAAAAAAATGGGATAAAACTCAATGGTTGATCCATATGCGCGAAGAGATTTCACCAGAAGATGAGGAGCAAATTAAACAAGATGTAGCTCATCTGATGAAAAATATTCCTCCTCAGTATTTATTGGGATATGAATATTTTTTCAATCATCGCTTTAAAGTTACGACGGATACATTGATTCCACGACCAGAAACAGAAGAATTGGTCGCTCTTTGTTTATCTATGAACGGAGATTTTCCCAAAAAAGTTGTAGATATTGGGACGGGGTCAGGAGCGATTGCAATCAGTCTAAAAATGAAACGTCAAAATTGGCAAGTAACAGCTGTCGATATTTCTGAAGCAGCATTGCGAGTTGCTAAAGAGAATGCAAAAAATTTAGCGGCGAAGATTCAGTTCAAGTACAGCGATGTATTATCAGCAATAACTGAGAAACAAGATATTATTATCAGCAATCCGCCCTATATCAGTAAAGCAGAATGGGATTTGATGGATGAGAGTGTCCGTACGTATGAACCTAAAACGGCACTGTTTGCAGAAAATGACGGACTAGCAATCTATCAAAAAATCGCAGTAGAAGGTCGAAGCTTGTTAAATCCGCACGGGATGATCTTTTTGGAGATTGGTTTTCAGCAAGGAAGTGCTGTACAAGAAATATTCCAGAAGATTTTTCCTGAAAAAAAAGTCACTGTTCATCAAGATATGTCCGGCAATGATCGAATGGTCGTTGTTTACTAAAAATTATTTTTAGTGAGAATAATCATAAAAGAACACTGATATAACAGTGTTTAAAAATAAAAAAAGTTATCAACATAGTTATGCACACTTGACAAGGCCGTTATCCACAATTCGGGGATAACTTGCCAATGAATAGGTTTAAATGAAGGAAAAGAAAAAAAGGAGCTGTGGAGAAACTGTGGAAACAAAAATTTTTCAATCAGATCAAATTAATCATGCAGCAGCATTATTACGTCAAGGAGAATTGGTGGCTTTTCCAACCGAAACTGTTTATGGACTAGGGGCTAATGCATTGTTACCAAAATCAGTCGCACAAGTTTTTGCGGTGAAGGGACGTCCTAGTGACAACCCATTGATCGTCCATGTAGTAGATTTTCCTATGACACAAAAATTTGTGGAAAGCTACCATCCATTGACCGAAAAAATTGTGAAAAATTTTTGGCCAGGACCACTGACATTGATTTTTTCAATTAAATCAGGGAGTTTGAGCCCTGTGGTCACTGGGGGGTTATCCACAGCAGCATTTCGAATGCCAGATAATAAAAAAACATTATCTTTAATTGAAGAAACTGGTGCACCGTTAGTAGGACCAAGTGCAAATACTTCAGGAAAACCAAGTCCTACGACAGCAATGCACGTTTATCATGACTTAAAAGGAAAAATTGCTGGTATTCTAGACGATGGCGCGACACAGATTGGTGTAGAATCGACTGTTTTAGATTTAAGCGGCGAAGTACCGACAATTTTACGTCCTGGTGCGGTGACGAAGGAGCAGCTAGAAGATGTATTAGGAATTGAAATTCCTTTAGATAAGCATTTAGTCAAAGAAAGTGAAACACCAAAGGCTCCAGGAATGAAATATAAACATTACTCGCCAGATACACCAGTCTTGATGATTCGACCAGATGATTGGGAAAAAGCGCTAGATTGGGCAGAAAAAAAAGACCAAAAAGTCGGCTTATTAGCAACACCGAAAATTGCAGAAAATTATAAAACAGCTGATCGTTTTGTATTTGATGAAGATACAATCGAAGCAGCGACTCGCGGATTATTTAGTGGTTTACGGGCCCTGGACGAAGCGCATAAAGTGGATGTGATCTTTGCAGAGATATTTCCAGAAGATCATTTAGGATTAGCTTATATGAATCGTTTGAAAAAAGCTGCTGCCCAAAACTATTTTGTAAAAAAGTAAACAAAAAATTCGATTATCTGTTAAATCTTTCGTATACTAAAATCAGAAAATGGAAAGGTGGCGTTGGGATGGATTATAAAGCATTGGATCCCGAACTATGGGGAGCAATTGAACACGAGGCAGAACGACAAGAACAAAACATTGAATTAATTGCTTCAGAAAATATTGTGTCAGAAGCTGTACAAATGGCACAAGGGAGCGTTTTAACGAATAAATATGCGGAAGGCTATCCCGGTCGACGTTATTATGGGGGCTGTGAATTTATTGATGTCGTAGAAAATTTGGCGATTGATCGCGCCAAAGAATTATTTGATGCAAAATTTGCCAATGTGCAAGCTCACTCAGGCTCACAGGCCAATCAAGCAGCCTATTTCTCATTGATCCAACCCGGTGATACAGTTTTAGGAATGGATTTATCAGCAGGAGGACATTTAACGCATGGCTCACCAGTCAATGTCAGCGGAAAGTTGTATAACTTTGTCAGCTATGGTGTAGATCCGCATACAGAGACAATCGATTATGAAGTCGTTCGTATTCTAGCACGAAAACATCAGCCTAAATTGATTGTAGCAGGTGCAAGTGCTTATAGTCGGACGATTGATTTTGCGCGCTTTCGAGAAATTGCCGATGAGATTGGAGCAAAACTAATGGTTGATATGGCTCATATTGCCGGGTTAGTTGCAACGGGTCTTCATCCTAACCCAGTGCCTTATGCAGATATCGTTACGTCAACTACACATAAGACATTGCGTGGGCCACGAGGTGGATTGATTTTAACCAATGATGCGGAATTAGCGAAAAAAATCAACAGCGCTGTTTTCCCTGGTTTGCAGGGAGGGCCGTTGGAACATGTAATTGCAGCCAAAGCGGTGGCATTTAAAGAAGCTTTAGCGCCAGAATTTAAGAGCTATAGTGAACAAGTATTAAAAAATGTACAAGCGATGGTAAAAGTTTTCAACCAAACGCCAGAAACCAGAGTAATCTCAGGCGGTAGCGATAATCACTTATTGTTAATTGAAGTAACTGGTTTTGATCTTACAGGTCGTGCAGCAGAAGAATTACTAGACAGCGTGCACATCACCGTCAATAAAAATTCTATTCCTTTTGAATCAAAAAGCTTCAAAGAAACTAGCGGCATTCGTATTGGAACAGCGGCCATTACTAGCCGTGGTTTTAACGAAGAAGCTGCAAAACAAGTTGCTGAATTAATCGTTAAAACGTTACGTGCTAATGGTGACGAAGAAAAATTAGTAGAGCTTCGCAAGGCTGCATTAGAATTAACAAAATCTCACCCAATTCACTCACATTAGACTAGTTTTCTGATAGTAGTTGTCATATAATTAGGAGAAATGCAGAATAAAGGAGCAATTTAATATGGGCAAGTTTCAAGTAATTGATCATCCATTGATCCAACACAAATTAACGATTATTCGTGATAAAAACTGCGGAACGAAAGTTTTTCGTGAAGTAGTCAATGAAATCGCGACGTTGATGGCGTATGAAGTTTCTCGTGATATGCCGCTAGAAGAAGTAGAGATCGAAACACCGATTACAGTATCTACTCAAAAAACATTATCAGGGAAAAAAGTTGCAATCGTACCAATCTTGCGTGCAGGAATCGGTATGGTGGATGGTATTTTAGAATTGATCCCAGCAGCGAAAGTGGGACATATCGGTATGTTTCGTGATGAAGAGACCTTTGAACCACATGAATACTTCTTCAAGATGCCAGAAGACATCGACAGCCGTCAATTGTTCATCGTTGATCCAATGTTAGCTACTGGTGGCTCTGCAATCATGGCGATTGATTCATTGAAAAAACGCGGGGCATCAAATATGAAATTTGTTTGTTTAGTCGCTGCACCTGAAGGCGTAAAACTTTTACAAGAAGCACATCCTGATGTAGATATTTATACAGCTGCATTAGATGATAAATTAAATGAACAAGGCTACATCGTTCCTGGTTTGGGCGATGCAGGAGACCGTTTATTCGGAACAAAATAAAAAAAGCGAGCCGCTTAAACGGTTCGCTTTTTTCGTATAAAACTAAATGATTTTCATTTGTTTATAGTTGATGACGACGACACCATTGGATTGATTAATCAAGTCTCCATTGTCTTGTTTTTCATCAATTTCAATGACTGCCGCGTTTTTCAATTGTTTAGCAACGACCCCGGTTTGGGCTTCGCCACGAATAGTGAACATAACGTGTGTCTTTACGGGGAATTTTTTCCCAGCTTCGGAAGGATCAACGTGTGCCTCTATTTTGCCAAATGTAGCCATCTGTTTCGAACGCCTCCTTTTATCACATAGTTTATTTTAACATATTTTCAACTTTTTTTCATGTAATCGCTTTTTAAGAAGAATCTTACTTTACTTTTTCGTAAAAGTTTTCTATAATTTCTCTTGTACTAATTGCCAGCTTAGCTCAGTTGGTAGAGCAACGCACTCGTAACGCGTAGGTCACAGGTTCAAATCCTGCAGCTGGCATTTAAACTAAAAGACAAACCTTGATACAATAAGGTTTGTCTTTCTTTTTGTGCCAAACGTGTGC